>NZ_JBJJLO010000049.1:0-42907 GCF_046230915.1 Pseudomonas sp. KCJK8993 | reverse complement strand
CATCCCCACCCCCCTCCCACAGCTGTCTCGTTTGTTTTTCTAATTTTTTTTCCTCCCGCCCCCGCCCCCCCTTCACACTCCATCCCCGTGTTTGCACTTTAACTTTCCTTCCCTCCCCTCGACTCACAAAATGCCGGCCCCCCCCCCCCCCCCCCCCGCCACAACCTGCAAAATGCAGGATGCACGATGGCGATTCATGCAATTTGCACGAATTCTTTTTTCAGATGACTTTACAAGCCATTGATATATAAGGATTTTTATAAAATCCAATACTGGCACAATCGCTGCACCTATCACTCCATGCTTGCCCTTCAAGAACTAACGGAGCTGATAGACATGAGCCTGATCCAAGAAAAATTTTCCTCCCTGTTCTCCAACTTCGAAGTGACCACCCTGGCACGCCCCGACGGCGGCATCCTGCTCACCCTGCGCAATAGCGAGGGCAAGGAATTCAAGCGTTCGATTTCCTACGCCCAACTGCACGCCGCAGACCAGCTGTCGTGGGTCATCAGCGCCATCCGCCGCGACCTGGCCGAGCAGGCCAGCGAGCTGCCGCAGATTTCCCTGCTGCAGAGCCAGAACCGCTTCGCCCTGCCGACTTACCACTCCCTGTAAGCCGCTGCCCATCCCGCTGCTCGGGCCGGCCCCACCTTGCGTGGCGCCGGCCCGAGTGCATTTGCCAGGTCAGTCGTCCAGGCGCGGGAAACCACTGGCGATGTCGTCACCGGTGATCCTGGCGGCGTGGGTCGCGGTCTTGTCGCCGAACAAGCGGATGGCCACTAGGTCCGGCTGCTCGCCCATGTCGAACCAGTGGGCCGTGCCTGCCGGCAGCGAGACCAGATCATGCCGTTCGCATACCAGGCCATACACGTAGTCGTCGATATGCAGGTAGAGCAGCCCGCGCCCGGCCAGGAGCAGCAACGCCGCGTCGCCATCCAAGCGCTGCTCCTCGGGCAAGTTGCCGTCGATGTCCGCGTAGCTGCCCTTGCGGCTGAGCACTTCCAGCGAGGCATGGCCCCGCTGGCTCATCAGGGGATCGAGTTGGGCCTGGCAAGCGGCCAGGACCTGTTCCTGGCTGGCGCCGGGTTCGATCCGGGCAGCATGCGGCCAGCGCTCGATGGCGATGCCCTGCTCGGCCAGGGTGGCGGCGATATCCTCGAAATGGGTCAGGACCTTGTTCGGCAGGTCCGGGCTGGAGACGTGATAGACGGACAGGCTGCTCATAGTGGTGACTCCTGGAGTTTGATGAGGCCGTTCGGACACAGCGCTGGCACCTTCGTCGAAGGCGCCTCGGCAGGGTGGCTGGCTGTGCCAGGCAACAGTGCGAGAGACAGGCTCAGGGCCTCTGCTCTTGCATGCGGGCGGCAATGATAACGGCTGCGGCCAGGGCTGCGACGCTGGCCATACTAAAGGTCAATGTCGCCCCCAGGGCGTTCCAGCTGTAGCCGGCATAGAGCGCTCCGAGAGCGCCGCCAGTGCCCGCCAGGGCTGCGTACAACGCCTGGCCCTGGCCTTGCTGGCGCGCCCCGAAGCTGCGCTGGACGAAATGAATGGAGGCAGCGTGGAAGCTGCCGAAGGTCGCGGCATGCAGCACCTGGGCCAACAGCAGCACCCAGAGGAACTCCGCCAGGCTGCCCAATAGCAACCAGCGCAGGGCCGCCAGCAGGAAGCTGGCCAGCAGCACCCGGCGTACGGAGAACCGCGCCAGGATCCGGCTCATGGCCAGGAACATCAACACCTCGGCCACCACCCCGAGGGCCCAGAGCATGCCGATCAATCCACGGCTGTAGCCCAGGCGCTCCAGGTGCAAGGTCAGGAAGGTGTAGTAAGGACCGTGGCTCAGTTGCATGAGCGCCACGCACAAGTAGAAAGCCAGCACCCCGGGGGCCCGCACCTGCCGGAGAAATCCCTCCCCCGCCAGGCGCTGCCCCTGGGCCAGCGGCTGGGCATTGGGCACCCATAGGCTGCTGAGGACGATCCCCGCCATGATCACCACCAGGGTGACCGGGTAGATATCCAGGCTCAGCCACTGGAACAAGCGCCCCAGGGCCACCACCGTGAGAATGAAGCCGACGGAGCCCCAGAGGCGGATCTGACTATAGCGCGAGGCTTGCCCCTGCAAGTGGGCCAGGGTGATGACCTCGAACTGCGGCAGCACCGCGTGCCAGAAGAAGGCATGCAGGGCCATGACCATCGCCAGCCAGGCGTAGCCCTGGTCGATGAAGATCAGGGAAAAACAGCCCAGGGTGCAGATCGCGCCGAAACGCACGATGGCCAGGCGCTGGCCGGTGTAGTCGCCGAGCCAGCCCCAGAGGTTCGGCGCCACGCACCGCATGAGCATGGGGATGGCCACCAGCTCGCCGATCCGCGCGCTGGAAAACCCCAGGTGGTCGAAATACAGCGCCAGGAACGGCGCGGTCGAACCCAGTAGCGCGAAATAGAACAGGTAGAAGCTGGAAAGCCGCCAGTACGGCAATGCCGCCGCGGTCATCCGAGCGTGGCGACCGGCAGCACCGGCATCAACGCTGGCCCAGGACCGGAGTGCCGACGCGCACGTCGGCGTTCTGGCCGCGATGACGCAGCAGGTGGTCCATCAGCACGATGGCCATCATCGCCTCGGCGATCGGCGTGGCGCGGATGCCCACGCATGGGTCGTGGCGCCCCTTGGTGATCACGTCCACCGGGTTGCCATCGACGTCGATGGAGCGCCCCGGGGTGGTGATGCTGGAGGTCGGCTTGAGGGCCAGGTGGGCAATGATCGGCTGGCCCGAGGAGATACCACCGAGGATGCCGCCGGCATTGTTGCTGAGGAAACCTTCCGGCGTCAGCTCGTCCCGGTGTTCCGTGCCACGCTGGGACACCGAGGCGAAACCGGCGCCGATTTCCACGCCCTTGACGGCGTTGATGCTCATCAGCGCATGGGCCAGTTCGGCATCCAGGCGATCGAAGATCGGCTCGCCCAACCCTGGCATCACGCCTTCGGCGACCACCGTGATCTTCGCGCCCACGGAATCCTGGTCACGGCGCAGTTGGTCCATGTAGGCCTCCAGCTCCGGCACCTTGTCCGGGTCGGGACTGAAGAAGGCGTTGTCCTCCACGCCGTCCCAAGTCTTGAACGGGATTTCGATCGGGCCCAGCTGGCTCATGTAGCCCCGCACCACGATGCCCTGGCTGGCCAGGTATTTCTTGGCGATGGCACCGGCCGCCACACGCATGGCGGTTTCCCGCGCCGAGCTGCGGCCACCGCCACGGTAGTCGCGGATGCCGTACTTGTGATGGTAGGTGTAGTCGGCGTGGGCCGGGCGGAACAGATCCTTGATCGCCGAGTAGTCCTTGGACTTCTGGTCGGTGTTACGGATCAGCAGGCCAATGGCGCAGCCGGTGGTCTTGCCCTCGAAGACCCCGGAGAGGATCTCGACCTCGTCGGGCTCCTGGCGCTGGGTGGTGTGGCGGCTGGTGCCGGGCTTGCGCCGGTCCAGGTCGCGCTGCAGGTCTTGCAGGGACAGCTCGAGGCCCGGCGGGCAGCCGTCGACAATGGCGACCAACGCCGGGCCATGGCTTTCGCCGGCGGTGGTGACAGTGAACAGCTTGCCGTAGGTATTGCCGGACATGCGGGGCGCTCCGTGAAATCAGCGGGAATGACTCAATCTGGACCAGGTCCCGTTACGGTTTGTCGATCCTCCATCGACCCACGGCAACAGCTCCCGGCAGCACGGCAGTATACGCAGGCTACCCAAGTAGTTCATCCTCGAACCTTCGACCCTTGCCCGAGTCCAACGGGCACCTTTTCCATGATGGCGTGATGATGCTGCGAGTTCTTCTGCTGAGTCTGTTCCTGTTCACCGGCCTGGCCCAGGCCACCGTCCTGCAACGTCCCATCAGCCTGGATACCGGCCATGGCGAGCTGTACGGTACGCTGCTGCTGCCCAAATCCGCGCAGCCCGTGCCGGTGGTGCTGATCATTTCCGGCTCCGGCCCTACCGATCGCGACGGCAACAACCCCGACGGCGGGCGCAATGACAACCTCAAGCGCCTGGCCTGGGTGCTGGCCCGGCACAACATCGCCAGCGTGCGCTACGACAAGCGCGGGGTGGCCGCCAGCCTCGCCGCCACCCCGGACGAACGCAACCTGACCCTTGAGGCCTACGTGGCCGACGCCGTGGCCTGGGGCAATAAGCTCAAGACCGACCCGCGCCTGGGCCAATTGGTGGTACTGGGCCACAGCGAAGGGGCGCTGATCGCCAGCCTCGCCGCGCCGCAAGTGGATGCCGCGGGCGTGGTTTCCATCGCCGGTACCGCCCGGCCGGTGGACCAGGTCCTGCGCCAGCAATTGAGCTACCGCCTGCCCCCGGGCTTGATGGTGCGGGCCAACGAGCTGCTGGACAGCCTCAAGGCCGGCAAGGTCGACAGCGATGTGCCCGCGGCCTTGCAGGTGATCTTCCGTCCCAGCGTGCAGCCTTACCTGATCACGCTGTTCCGCGAGGATCCGGCCGCTGCCTTCGCCCGCCTGAAGATGCCGGCGCTGATCGTCCAGGGCAGCAACGACATCCAGGTCAGCGTCGATGATGCCAAGGTGCTCAAGGCCGCCAAGCCCGATGCTCGGCTGGCGCTGATCGAGGGCATGAACCATGTGATGCGCATCGTGCCCAACGACCTGCAGCGCCAGCTGGCCTCTTATAAGGACCCGCAACTGCCGCTGGCGGCACAGTTGGGCAGTGCCATCACCGACTTTATTGACGGACTTCACACCCGTTAGCCTGTTTTAACCCTCCAGTCCTGGAAAAAACGGCCGATAAGCCTTTGCCGGCCGTTCGATTGCTGTCGGCGCACAGCGATTGGACAGGACTTGCCGTTATGACTGATACCCAGAATTCACCTGCCGCCGAGCAGGAACCCGTCGCCCCGGAGCCGGCACCGCGTCCCTGGGCGGACGTCCAGGTCGAGCACCGCAGGATGCTGCGCCTGGCTCCCCTGCAAACCGATCGAGCCACCGGTTCGCGCCCCCTGCGTTTCATCGAATTCGGCTACGCCGAGCGCAGCAACAAGCAATACAGCTTGCTGCGCATGAACATCAGCCTGCCCGGGCAACGGGTGCGCAAGGAACAGAATCACCTGGATGTGTGGGTCGAGCACGACACTCGCCGGGTCTGCTTCGAGCCCGAGGGCGGCCTGCAGATCGAGCCCTTGAACCGTGGGATAGGCCGCTTCCTGCTGGCCCAGGCCGCACAGTGGGCACAAAAGAAATGGCCGCACTACCGGGTCGACGGCTTCGACCTGGCGAACAAGGATGCCCTGAACGAAGACACTCGCCTGCGCCGCGACCATGTGCTGCGCATGCAAGGTTTCGATGTGGTCTATGCCGATGCCCAACACCTCAAGGGCAGCGTCAAGGACGTCCAGGTCGGCGAGTTGTTGAGCCAGTGGAACACCGAGAAACTGCAGTTCGTTGAGATACTGGAAGCCGCGCAGATGCTCCAGCAAGCCGAACAGAACCTGGAGGAGCTGGAAGGCAAGCTGCGCAAGCAGGACGAGAAAGTCACCAAGTACAAGCGTGAAGATGCCGGCTTGCGGTTCACCATCACCTGCCTGGTGGCCTTCGCCGTGTTCCAGGCCGGGCTGCTGATCTGGATCGCGACTCACCGCTGAGCCGCATCCTCTTGCCACCAGGGCCCGCATCGCGCGGGCCATTGGCCCCCTTCAGAGACGAGAAGCGAAGAGTGCCTGGTGCTGACGGCACTGTTCGGCGGTGAGCATGAACACGCCATGGCCGCCGCGCTCGAAGTCCAGCCAGGCGAAATCCACCTCCGGATACAGCGCCTCGACGTGTACCTGGCTGTTGCCCACCTCGACGATCAGCAGGCCCTTGTCGGTCAAGTGCCCGGCCGCTTCGGCCAGCATGCGCCGCACCAGGTTCAGGCCATCCTCGCCACAGGCCAGGCCGAGTTCGGGCTCGTGCTGGTATTCCTCGGGCATGTCGGCGAAATCCTCGGCGTCGACATAGGGCGGGTTGGACACGATCAGGTCGAAGCGCTGGCCCGGCAGGCCATCGAAACCATCGCCCTGCACGGTGAAGACCCGCTCTTCGACACCGTGGCGCTCGATGTTCTGGTTGGCCACTTCCAGGGCCTCGAAGGACAGGTCGGCCAGCACCACCTCGGCCTCGCGGAACTCGTAGGCACAGGCGATGCCGATGCAGCCGGAGCCGGTGCACAGGTCGAGGATCCGCGCCGGCTCGTTGGCCAGCCAGGGCTCGAAGCGCTTCTCGATCAGCTCGCCGATGGGCGAACGGGGAATCAGTACGCGTTCGTCGACCACGAACGGCAAGCCACAGAACCAGGCCTCCCCTAGCAGGTAGGCCACGGGAACACGGTCTTCGATGCGGCGCTTGAGCAAGTGCTGCAGGTGGACCAGCTCGTTGTCTTCCAACGCGCAATCCAAATAGCTATCGGCAATTTCCCAGGGCAGATGCAGGGCACCGAGCACCAGTTGGCGCGCCTCGTCCCAGGCATTGTCGGTGCCATGGCCGAAGAACAGATTCTCCCCATGAAAGCGGCTGACGGCCCAGCGGATATGGTCACGCAAGGTGCGTAGACGGGAAGTGATCACGGAACAGACTCCTGACAAAACGACCAACGATTCTAACAGCCAAAGCCGTTGCCGACTAAGCGGAAAACCATTGCCGCGCAATCGACCGGTGAACGCCCCGGGCCCGCCCGAAGGGCGCTCGACGATAGCGCTTGACATGGCTGCAGGCCAGCAACGGCGCCCCTTACGTTAGTAGCGATTCACAGAAGCGCTCCGCCAGAGGACAATGTCGCAAACGCCCCACTCACAGGAGCCCCAGAATGTCCGTTCCAAAGACGATGTTTCAACTCAGCGGTCGTGGTTATGCGGCGGCCAATTTGAGCCACGCGACCCTTGTGATCATCGACGCCCAGAAAGAGTACCTCAGCGGCCCCCTGGCCCTGTCCGGCATGGACGCGGCAGTGGCCAACATCCGCCAGCTGCTGAGCGCCGCCCGGGCAGCCGGCCGGCCCATCGTGCATGTCCGCCACCTCGGCACCGTCGGCGGCCTGTTCGACCCCCAGGGCGAACGCGGCGAATTCATTCCCGGCCTCGAACCCCAGGGTGACGAGACCATCATCGGCAAGCTGCTGCCCAGCGCCTTCCATGGCACCGAACTGGAAAAGCGCCTGCAGGACCTGGGCTCCCTGGACCTGATCGTGGCCGGTTTCATGAGCCACTCCAGCGTCAGCACCACCGTCCGCGCGGCGAAGAACCTGGGCTTTCGCTGCACCCTGGTGGAGGATGCCTGCGCCACCCGCGACCTGCCCTACAAGGACGGCATCCTCAGCGCTGCACACGTCCAGCAGACCGAAATGGCCATCATGGCCGACAACTTCGCCACCCTGGCCTCGACCGCAAGCCTGATCTGACCGCCCTCAGGTGAGCGGCTGGCGGGCCGCTCATCCATGAATGCCACGCATGTTCAGCAATTACCCGAGCCTCAGGAACCACCCGACCAACTTCCGGTCGAAGGGCCGATACCCACTGAGGAAGATCGGAATGAAGATATCCGATGGTTTTGACGCACGCCGGTTGCGGCCCAAGAGCCCGCGCAACTGGCGCTTGCGCTTGGGAGCGGCATTCTCCGCATTGTTGGCGACCTGCGGCGTGCTGCTAGCCATGGCCGGTATCGCCAGCCTGCTGGGACGCGCGCCGGCGCTGGGCGAACTCAACGCCCAACCGCTGGGTTCGACGGTAGTCCTGCTGACCGGCCTGGTGCTGCTGTATGCCGGCGTACGCCTGTGGCGACGTTGCCGACGCCGCATGCGCCAGCCGCTGGCGCTGAACATGGCCCCGCACCTGATGAAAAAACACGACTGAAACAGCCCACGGCGCGATTTACGCGCCTGAAGGCATAGCGACTTGGGTAAACTAGCCCCCCTTCGCGGAGGCTGATATGCAAGACGACGACTTTTCCCTGTTCAAGAACGAGATGCGCGGCATCAAGCCGATCAAGCATGACCGTGCCGAAACAGGCAAACCCAAGACCGACCGGGCGCAGATCGCCAAGCTGCGCCAGGCTGCCACCGTACGCAGCGAAACCACTACGGTGGACGGCTTGTCCGACCAGTTCGTCATCGACGTGGGTCCGGAAGACGAGCTGATGTGGGCCCGCGACGGGGTCCAGGACAGCCAGATGCGCAAGCTGAAGATCGGCCAGATCCCCTTCGAAGGCAGCCTCGACCTGCACGGCATGACCGTGGAGAAAGCCCGGGAAACCCTCTGGGCGTTCCTCGCCGAAGCCACCAAGTTCGAAATCCGCTGTGTCCGGGTTACCCACGGCAAGGCCGTGCGCCTGGATGGCAAGCGGCCGATGATCAAGAGCCACGTCAACACCTGGCTGCGCCAGCATCCGCAAGTGCTGGGCTTCGCTTCCTGCCAGGCCAGGCATGGCGGCACCGGTGCGCTGTACGTCATGCTCAAGCGCACCATGATGGAAGGCCGCGACGAATAAAGCGCCTGCATCGAGCTTGCAGCGCCGTGCCGGCCACCGTACCCTTGCCCTTTGCGTAAAATCCCACAGGTAGTTTCATGTCCCTGGAACAGAATTACACCGCGATCCTCGGCCAATTGGGCGAGGACGTCTCCCGCGAGGGCCTGCTCGACACGCCCAAGCGCGCCGCCAAAGCCATGCAGTACCTTTGCCGCGGTTATGCACAAACCCTGGAAGAGGTCACCAACGGTGCCTTGTTCAGCTCCGACAACAGCGAAATGGTGCTGGTCAAGGACATCGAGCTCTACTCGCTGTGCGAACACCACCTGCTGCCTTTCATCGGCAAGGCCCACGTGGCCTACATCCCCAGCGGCAAGGTCCTGGGGTTGTCGAAGGTCGCGCGCATCGTCGACATGTATGCCCGGCGCCTGCAGATCCAGGAAAACCTCAGCCGGCAGATCGCCGACGCCGTCCAGCAAGTGACCGGTGCGCTGGGCGTGGCCGTGGTGATCGAGGCCAAGCACATGTGCATGATGATGCGCGGCGTGGAGAAGCAGAATTCATCGATGATCACCTCGGTGATGCTCGGTGAGTTCCGCGAGAATGCCGCGACCCGCAGCGAGTTCCTCAGCCTGATCAAGTGACAGGCGGTCAATGAAAAAACCGGCGTCGATCGCCGGTTTTTTTCGCCTGGCCAAAATCGGTTAAGCTGCCGCCCCTTCATCCATGGGCAAGAGGCAACACCGTGATCGTCAAAGCACTGCGAGTCGGCCTGGGCCAACTCATCATTTTCATCGACTTCATCACCCGTCCGCGCAAGCAAAAGCGCAGCGCCGCCGCCCAGGCCCAGGTCGAGCAGGCCGCCCAGAGCCTGGCGCTGTACCAGTTCCACGCCTGCCCCTTCTGCGTGAAGACCCGCCGCACCCTGCACCGCCTGAACGTGCCGGTGGCACTGCGCGACGCCAAGAACAACCCGCAAGACCGCCAGGCCCTGCTGGAGCAAGGCGGCAAGATCAAGGTGCCGTGCCTGCGCATCGAAGAGCACGGACAAACCACCTGGATGTACGAATCCAAGGTGATCATCGATTACCTGAACCAGCGCTTCGCAACCGTCTGACGCCCTCCCCCGGGGCTTTTCAGCCCCGGGCCAGCTGCAAGTCGAGCAAGGCCGCGCCCAGGCACTTGCCGTGGGCATCCAACGCCAGAGAGCGGGTCACCCCGCCACGCAGGATGCCCGGCAAGACAAAGTTCAAGGCCCGCACATTCTCCAGGACATAACGCTGTACCGGCGCAGCATCGCTCCCCAGCAAGCCGGCGAAATATTGCGCCACGCGCTCGGCGGTAAGCTGCTCGCAAAGAAAGGCAAAGTCCTCGGCGCGGTAGGCAATCACCGAAATATTCGAAGTGTCGCCCTTGTCCCCGGTACGCGAGTGCGCCAAGTCACGCAATTTGACCTCATTCATGCCCGTACCTCCTGATGCAAGGTGACCTTGACGGCCTCCCGGGGCAGTAACAGCGAGGCCACCGCCACCACCTGCCGCAGGCTTTTGCTGGCCCCGCCGCCACCAGCGGGCCCATTGGTATAGAGGGTTTCCACCTCATTGCCGACGCGCACCGCTTCGGCCTTGTCCGTGCAGCGAGCCGCCACCCGCAGGCGCACCTCCCAGGGCTCGACATGCGCTCGCTGGCCCAGTTCAACACCGTGCAAGGCATCGATGCCGATCAGTTCCGCGCGCACTTCCTGCATCTGTACCCCGGTCAGGGCCAGGCGTTCAAGCACGATGTCCCGGGCCAGCCGCGCCCTTGCCACAGCTCCAGGGCCGCCATAGGAAATCTGCCCTTCGCCGATCCAGCCATCCAGGTAGCCAACGCTGACCTTGAGCCGCTCAGGCCGCGGACTGCCTGCCGCCCCTTGCAGCCGCACCCGGTCGGGGGCCTCCTCGACAAAGCCCACCGCGGAAAAATCGGCACAGACATCCGGCGTCAGGTAGGCCGCCGGGTCATGCACTTCGTAGATCAACTGCTCGGTACAGGTAGCGCTGCTGACCTGTCCCCCGGAGCCCTTGACCTTGGTGATCAGGGCCGCGCCCTGTTCATCCACTTCGGCCAGGGGGAAACCCAGGCGCGCCAGACCGGCCACATTCTTGACCTCCGGATCGGCAAAGTAGCCGCCGCTGACCTGGCCTGCGCATTCCAGCAGATGCCCCACCAGCGTCCCGCGTCCCAGGCGCAACCAGTCATCCTCGGCCCAGCCGAACTCGAAGATCTGCGGCGCCAGGAACAACGAAGGGTCGGCCACCCGCCCAGTGATCACCACGTCGGCATCGGCCCGCAGCGCCTCGACTATGCCCTGGGCGCCCAGGTAGGCATTGGCGGAAATCAGCCGCTGCCCCAGCGAGCCCAGGGACTGCCCGTTGTCCAGCATCCACTCCGGCCGGGCCCGCAGAGTCTCGAGCACATCGTCCCCCAGCACCGCGATCACCTTGAGCCCTGGCAAGCCCAGCTCGGCGGCGATCCGCTGCACCTCGGCCACCGCCGCCAACGGATTGGCCGCCCCCATGTTGCTGATGATGCGCAAACGCCGTCCCGAGGCCGCGGCGCCGACAAAGGGCAGCACCCCGCGCATCCGTGCCCCCAGCAACGGGTCGTAGCCGCTGTGCGGGTCGGCCAGGCGCGCCTGCTGCGCCAGGGCGATGGTGCGCTCGGCCAGGCATTCGAACACCAGGTAATCCAGGTCGCCCTGTTGCGCCAACTCGATGGCGGGCTCGATACGGTCACCGGAGTAACCGGCGCCGGAGCCGATACGTAGGCTTTTCATCTTAAAAAACTCCCAGCAGCAGCGCGGTCAGGGTCATCAACACTGACGCGGCGAATAGAAAGGGGATGGTGAAACGCTGATGGTCGGCCAGTTCGATCTTGCACAGGCCCACCAGCAGGAAGGTCGCCGGGGTCAGAGGGCTTACCGGGAAACCGGTGGTGTGCACGCCGAGCAACGAAGCCTGGGCCACTTGCAGCGGGTCGACACCCAGGGCCTTGCCCACTTCGGCAATCACCGGCATCACCCCGAAATAATAGGAGTCAGGGTCGAACAGCATGCTCAGGGGCATGGACAGGACCCCCACCACGGTCGGAATCAGCTTGCCGTGACCGGCAGGAATCTGCGCCACCGTCACTTCGGCAATCGCCTTGAGCATGCCGCTGCCCTGCATGATGCCAGTGAACACACCGGCCGCCAGGAGAATGCTGGCCATGGTCAGGGCCGTCTTGGCATGAGCATCGATGCGTGCTCGCTGGGCCTCGACATCCGGGTAGTTGATGCACAGCGCCAGCACCGTGCCGACCATGAACATCACCACCGGATCGACCCAGCCGGCAATCATCACCAACATCACCAGCACCGTGAGCAGCAGGTTGACCCAGAAGCGCCCGGGACGGCGCAGCGCCTCTTCGGCGGGGCTCAATACCCGGGTCGGGATGCCTGCACCGACCGAAGCATCGGCACCGAGGCCCAGGCGGCGCTCCTCCCGGCGGCCGAGCCACCAGGCACTGGCGAAGACGAACAGCAAGCCGACGATCTGCACCGGGATCAGCGGCTGGAACAAATCCGCCACCGGCACATGCAAGGCCGCTGATGAGCGCAACACCGGGCCGGTCCAGGGCAGGAAATTGACCCCGGCGGCCATCGCCGCGACACAGGCCAGAATCCGCCGGTCGATGCCCAGCCGGGTGTACAACGGCAGCATGGCCGGCACCGTCACCAGGAAGGTCACGGCGCCGGAACCGTCCAGGTGCACCAGCAGCGCCAGAAGCGCCGTACCGACCACGATCCGCGTCGGTCGGGTGCCGACGGTGCGCAAGATGCGGTCGATGATCGGATCGAGCATGCCGGCATCGGTCATGATGCCGAAGAACAGGATGGCGAACACGAACATGCCTACCACGGGGGCGACGTTCTTGATGCCGGTGACGATGAAGGCACTGGTCTGCAGACCGAAACCGCCGATCAGCGCCGCGATGATCGGCAGCGCAATCAGCGCGACCAGAGGCGACAGGCGCTTGCTCATGACGGCCGCGAGCAGGCAGAGAATGGTGATGACACCCAGGGTGGCGAGCATGGAGCAACTCCAGTGTGCCGCCTCTTCAAGCCGGGGCCGGAAGGCGGACGGTTATTGTTTTTCTGGAGTATTGAAATCGCGCTAGCCTTTGTAAATTGGAATATTCGGCGCCCTGTATTCGGAAAAACAAAATGAAGAACTCGATCCAGCATATCCAGGCCTTCCTCGCCGTAGCCCGCAGCGGCAACTTCAGCAAAGCTGCCGCCGAGCTGCACCTGTCGCCATCAGCCCTTACCGTGCAGGTCCAGCAACTGGAGGAATGGCTGGGGGTCGCCCTGCTCGACCGCAGCCCGCGCCATGTCAGCCTGACCGCCGCTGGGCAGCAGGCCCGGGGACCGATGGAGAAACTGCTGCTGGACCTGGACAACATTGTCAGCGGCTCCCGGGACCTGGCCGCCCTGCGCCGGGGCATGGTCACCCTGGCCGCGCTGCCGTCGGTCTGCGCCGGGGTGCTGCCGCCGGCCTTGCGCCAGTTTCGCGAGCAATTTGCCGGAATCGAGCTACGCCTGCAGGACCTGGTGGCTCACCGCATTCATGCCCAAGTCCGGGCCGGCGAAGTGGATTTCGGTATCGGCGGGCGCGCCCGGCTCAGCCATGGGCTGGATTTCCAGCCCCTGCTGGAGGATCGCCTGTGCCTGTTCGTGGCCACCGATCATCCCCTGGCCCTGCGCCAGTCAGTAACGCTAAAGGACTTGGCCCGCCAGCCGATCATTCTCACCGGTCGCGACAGCAGCGTGCGCGAACAGGTCGAAACGTTGTTCGATGACAGCCGACTGCCCCTGCTTGCGGCCATGGAAGCCAACTACATGAGCACGGTGCTGGCTCTGGTACGCCAGGGGCTGGGCATTACCCTGCTGCCGGAATCCGCCGATGACGGCCGTGAGGGCCTGCGCCGGATTGCCATCAAACATCCTGGGGTCAGCCGCGAGATCGGCCTGATCCGCCGCAGTGGCCAGCAACTGAGCCCAGCGGCGCAGCGCTGCTATGAATGGCTACGCCATAACCTGGCCAGTGAATATCGTTAGCGGGACCCACAACGCACTGAACCGGCACAAGGCCGGTTCAGTGGGGATGGAAGCACCCGCTCAGTCGAGCATCGTCACGTGTCGCGGATGGCTCGCTACCCGTTGCATCCAGGCCTGGATCCCGGGGTAGCCCGCCAGGTCGAAACCACCCTCGTGGGCCACATGGGTGTAGGCATACAGCGCGATGTCGGCGATGGAGTAATGCTCGCCCACCAGGTACGGCGTGCGGCTCAGCTGTTTTTCCATCACCTCCAGCGCCTTGTAGCCACGCTTGTGCAGCTTCAGGTATTCCTCCCGGCGCTCCTCGGGCAAGCCCTCGTAGGCTTTTATGAAACGCGCCACGGCAATGTACGGCTCGTGGCTGTACTGCTCGAAGAACTGCCATTGCAGGACCTGGGTCCGTAGCCGCGGCTCGCCGGGCAGGAACTCACTGCCATCGGCAAGGAAGTTGAGGATCGCGTTGGACTCCCACAGGCAAGTGCCGTCCTCGAGTTCCAGGACCGGGATCTTGCCGTTGGGGTTTTTCGCCAGGAATGCCTCGGTCTGGGTATCCCCGCCAAGGATATCCACCGCCTGCCATTCATAAGGCAGTCCCAACAGGTTGAGCATCAGCTTGATCTTGTAGCAGTTGCCTGAACGGTAATCGCCATAAACCTTGTACATGGCCCTCCCCTAGGCTGCCTGTGCAGCCTGTGCTTGACGTATCACGGTGGCCAGCCGCTTGAGGCCCTCGTCCAGCCGCGCCGGATCGATGTGGCTGAAATTCAACCGAAGATGCCCGTGGTGGTGGTCCGGTTCGCTAAAGAACGGCTCACCGGGCATGAAGGCGACGTCGCGTTCCAATGCCGCCTCCAGCAAAGTGCGGGTGTCCAGGGGCTGTTTCAAGCTCAGCCAGAAAAACAATCCGCCCTCGGGCATCTGCCAGTGCGCCAGATCAGTGAAATGAGCCTGCAAGGCCGCCTCGAAAGCATCACGACGCTGGCGGTAGTAGCTGCGCAGGTCCTGCAGATGCTGCTGGAACCGGTCGCTGCCGATCCACTGCATGGCCTGCCACTGGCCGAAACGGTTGGTGTGCAGATCCGCCGACTGCTTGAGCCGCAACAGGTGCGGGAACAGGTCCGGGCTGGCGATCAGGTAGCCGACCCGCAAGCCGGGCAGCAAGGTCTTGGACACCGTGCCGCTGTAGATCCAGCTGGCCTTGTTCAAGCGCCCGGCAATGGGCCTGGCGCTGCCGCCGTCGAAGGTCAGCTCGCGATAGGGCTCGTCCTCGACCAGGGTGACTTCGAATTCGTCCAGCAAGGCCGCCACCGCATCGCGCTTGGCTTCGCTGTAGCGCACGGCCGAGGGATTCTGGAAGGTCGGGATCAGGTAGGCGAAGGCCGGGCGCTGCTGCTCCAGGCGCTGGCGCATCTGCACCAGGTCCGGGCCATCCTCCTGCAGGGCCACGGTCAGGCACTGGGCACCGAACAGCTGGAAGATCTGCAGGGCCGCCAGATAGGTCGGGGCTTCCAGCATGATCTGGGTACCCTTGTCGATGTACAGCTTGGCCGCCAGGTCGAGGGTCTGCTGGGACCCGCTGACCACCATGACCTGGCTCGCCGTACAGGGCAGGCCGAGCTGGCGCGCCTGTTCGGCCAGGACCTCGCGCAACTGCGGCTCCCCCTCGCTCACGCCGTACTGGCCCATGGTGGTGGGCATGTCCTGCCACTGCACCTTGGGCAACATCGCCTCGGCCGGCAGGCCGCCAGCGAACGACATCACTTCCGGACGCTGGGCCGCGGCGAGGATTTCACGGATCAGGGAGCTTTTAAGGCGCGATACACGTTCGGAGAAGGCCATGGAGTCACCGCTAGCGAAGGGCTGGGGAAATACGTCAAACTACTTGACCGAAAATTACGCCGACTCCCGCAGATACGTCAATATGCTTGACCTGAAACAGCAGTCCTCGCAACAGATCGCCATGGAAGCCTTCTTCTTCGGCTACCAGGCCTTTACCGCCAAGGCCGACGAAATGCTCGAACGTCGCGGCCTGAGCCGCGTCCATCAACGCATCGTGTTTTTCATCGCTCGCTACCCCGAGTTGAGCGTGAAGGAGTTGCTGGCCCTGCTGGGAGTCAGCAAGCAGGCCTTGAACACTCCCCTGCGCCAACTATTGGAAATGCACCTGGTGAACAGCGTCGCGCCCGCCTGCGATAAGCGCAAACGCCTGCTGCAACTGACCGCCGAAGGCGCGCGCTTCGAACAATCCTTGCGCCGCGAGCAGGTCAAGTTGCTGCAACGAGCCTTTGCCGAAGCCGGTGAAGATGCGGTCAATGGCTGGCTGGCAGTCAACCAGGCCCTGGCCGGTAAACCAGTCGACGCCTGAGCCCCAAGGTGGGCAGCGACTCCCGACGCCCACCTCCTGCTACATCTGTTCTCCCCCGTTTGCCTGCCAGCCCTATATAGCGGCCCCCGGCAGAGCCTTCGCACACAAGCCAAAAAACATTATTTGCATTCTTTGTATACAAAAGCATAATCGCCAACTGTGAGTTCTTGACCTTGAGGTCAACAAAGCCCACGCGCCCGACCTGCCTCAAAGAGCCGCTGCCCACCCTCGCGTGCCCGGTTCTGAAAAAACAATAAAACTCTTGAGGAGTACTCGCTGTGGAAAGCCGCAAATCCGAAGCCTCTCCGCTCAACCTCTCGTCATCGCCGAACAGCGGCTGGCTGGAGCGCATCTTCAAACTCAAGTTGCATGGCACCACGGTGAAGACCGAGCTGATCGCCGGCATGACGACCTTCATCACCATGGCCTACATCATCTTCGTCAACCCGAACATCATGGCCGACGCCGGCATCGACCACGGCGCCGCCTTCGTCGCCACCTGCATCGCCGCGGCCCTGGGCTGCCTGTTGATGGGCCTGTACGCCAACTGGCCAGTGGGCCTGGCACCAGGCATGGGGCTCAACGCTTTCTTCACCTACACCGTGGTCGGCACCATGGGTTACCAGTGGGAAACCGCCCTCGGCGCGGTCTTCGTCTCCGGCGTGCTGTTCATGATCCTGACCCTGTCGCGGATCCGCGAGTGGCTGCTCAACAGCATCCCGGCCAGCCTGCGCTTCGCCATGGGCGCCGGAGTCGGGCTGTTTCTCGGTCTGATCGGGCTCAAGACTTCCGGGATCATCGTCGACAGCCCGGCGACCCTGATCAAGCTGGGTTCACTGCGCGAGCCGGGACCGCTGCTGGCGGCGGTGTGCTTCCTGATGATCGCCGTGCTCAGCTATCGGCGGGTGTTCGGCGCGATCCTGATCAGCATCATCGCCGTGACCCTGGCCGGCTGGGGCCTGGGCCTGGTGCACTACGACGGCATCCTTTCTCCTCCGCCAAGCCTGGCGCCGACCTGGATGGCCATGGATGTCGCCGGGGTGTTCAACGTCGGCATGATCAGCGTGGTCCTGGCGTTCCTGTTCGTGCACATGTTCGATACCGCCGGCACCTTGATGGGTGTGGCCCAGCGCGCTGGCCTGGTGAACCCTGACGGGCGGATCGAGAACCTGTCCCGGGCGCTCAAGGCCGACAGTACCTCCAGCGTGTTCGGCGCGGTGGTCGGCGTACCACCGGTCACCAGCTATGTGGAAAGCGCCGCGGGCGTAGCCGCCGGTGGGCGCACCGGCCTGACCGCCATCACCGTGGGCGTGCTGTTCGTGGCGGCGATGTTCTTCGCCCCGCTGGCCGGGATGATCCCCGCCTACGCCACCGCTGGCGCGCTGATCTATGTGGCGATGCTGATGATGGGCGGCATGGCCCACATCGACTGGGAAGAAGCCACCGACAGCATTCCAGCGATCGTCACCGCGATCATGATGCCCCTGACCTTTTCCGTCGCCGACGGGATCGCCCTGGGTTTCATCACCTACGTGGTGCTCAAGGCCGGCACCGGCAGGCACAAGGAAATCTCCATCAGCCTGTACGTGCTGTGCGCGATTTTCATCGCCAAGTTCGTGTTCCTGTAGCCCTCGGCCCTTGTCACCAAGCCCCGTCCAGCTGGATGGGGCTTTTTCATGAGGGCCCCGGCAACACACCGGCCCGCCCTGGTCGCGGGCAAAAAAAAGCCCGCAGTGTGGGGCGGGCAAGGACCAAAGAAAGCTATTTGCGCAGGATTCTTGGGGGAAAGTCCTAGCTTCCTCGATAGGTCGAATAGCTGTAGGGCGAAATCAGCAGCGGCACGTGGTAGTGATCCTGCTCGGCGCTGATGCCGAAACGCAGCACCACCACATCGAGGAATGCCGGCTCCGGCAACTGCACGCCGCGGGCGCGGTAGTAATCGCCGGCGTGGAAGTGCAGCTGGTAGACGCCGCTGCGGTAGTCATCGCCTTGCAGCAGCGGTGCGTCGCAGCGCCCGTCGCTGTTGGTGACGGCGCTGGCGACCGGTTCCAACTGCGCCCCTTCGACCCGATACAGCTCGATCTTGATGGCGCTGCCAGGGCAGCCGTGTGCGGCATCCAAAACGTGTGTAGTCAAACGTCCCATTGATTCTGCGTGCCTGTTGCGATCGAGCTTCAGGCCTCGCGCCTCCCGGAGTCAGTGAAAGAAAGGGCGGCCATGATCGGCGGCTGGGCAACGAGCATGGCGAGGTCACGATTAAGACACTTTTATCTAAAATTGTACACAATAATAATTACACTCATCGCCCACTCCAAGGCTACTGCCGGTCGGCCGCCGATCAAGCCCAAAGCACGCCGCCTGGCGACTTGTGATTCATAAGCTGACCGCTTGGGCAGATTTCTTGCAGGGAGATTGTGCAGCCACAAAAGGGTAAATTTGCAAAAAAACGGGCTTACAAACCGATTATAAACTTGTATACAATCAAGCCATCGCAGTGACGCCCACCTGGCTCTTCCCGGCTTCAGGTCCCGCCACGCCACAGTTACCACGAACAATAAGGAAGACTGCAGTGAGCGCTGACTACCCTCGCGACCTGATCGGTTACGGCTCCAACCCTCCCCACCCTCACTGGCCAGGCAATGCCCGCGTCGCCCTGTCCTTCGTGCTCAATTACGAAGAAGGCGGCGAGCGCAACATCCTTCATGGCGACAAGGAGTCCGAAGCCTTCCTCTCGGAAATGGTCGCCGCCCAGCCCCTGCAGGGCGAGCGCAACATGAGCATGGAATCGCTGTACGAATATGGCAGCCGTGCCGGCGTCTGGCGGATCCTCAAGCTGTTCAAGGCATTCGATATCCCGCTGACCGTCTTCGCCGTGGCCATGGCCGCCCAGCGACATCCGGACGTGATCCGCGCCATGGTCGAGGCCGGCCACGAAATCTGCAGCCACGGCTACCGCTGGATCGACTACCAGTACATGGATGAGGCCCAGGAACGCGAGCACATGCTCGAAGCGATTCGCATCCTCACCGAGATCACCGGCGAACGGCCCCTGGGCTGGTACACCGGGCGCACCGGCCCGAACACCCGGCGCCTGGTGATGGAGGAAGGCGGCTTCCTCTACGACAGCGATACCTACGACGACGACCTGCCCTACTGGGAACCCAACAACCCCACCGGCAAGCCGCACCTGGTGATCCCCTACACCCTGGACACCAACGACATGCGCTTCACCCAGGTGCAGGGTTTCAACAAGGGCGATGACTTCTTCCACTACCTCAAGGACGCCTTCGACGTCTTGTATGCCGAGGGTGCAGAGGCACCGAAGATGCTCTCCATCGGCCTGCACTGCCGCTTGGTGGGACGTCCGGCACGCCTGGCCGCCCTCAAGCGCTTCATCGAGTACGTCAAGGGCCACGAGCAGGTGTGGTTCACCCGGCGGGTGGATATCGCCCGCCACTGGCAGCAGGTCCACCCTTGCCAGGGAGCGGCGAAATGACAGCCTTCCGGACCCTCAAGCCCTCGACCCTGGATCGCTCCGCCTTCGTCGAGGCCTTCGCCGATATCTACGAGCATTCTCCATGGGTAGCCGAAAGGGCCCATGACCTGGGCCTGGACGCCTCGGTGGACCAAATCGAGGGCCTGCACCAGCGCATGAGCGACATCCTGCTCAGCGCCGACCACGCCACCCAACTGGCGCTGATCAACGCCCACCCGGACCTGGCCGGCAAGGCCGCGATCCAGGGCGAGCTGACCGCGGCCAGCACCAACGAGCAGGCCGGCGCCGGCATCCATCAGTGCACCGCCGAGGAGTTCCAGCGCTTCACCGAACTGAACGACGCCTACAAGGCCAAGTTCCAGTTCCCCTTCATCATGGCGGTGAAGGGCAGCAACCGGCACCAGATCCTCGCCGCCTTCGAAACCCGCATCCACAACCCGGTGGACACCGAGTTCAAGTGCGCCCTGGCGGAGATCAACAAGATCGCCCTGTTCCGCTTGCAGACGCTGTAGCCAGTGGTCGAGGCAGGTCCGGCCTGCCGCGGCAAAACCACCGATAAAGGCTGACAAGAACAATGAACAACCACGCCATGACCTGCTCACAGCCCGCCACCTGCAAGGGTGCATGCCCGGCTGCCCGGAACCTCGCCGAACCTCGGGGCCCGCACCTTCGCATCCCGCCGCACCGACTCCCGGACACGAGCCGCGAGCAGCCCTGGGCATCCGCCAGGGATGCAGGCTGAAACCACTCGGTGAGCGGCGCCGGACATGGCCAACAGCAACCCATAGAGAATTCAAGAAGAACAGCATGCGCACATTGACCATTGAGCCCCTGAGCAAGGAAGCCTTCGCCCCCTTCGGAGACGTGATCGAAACCGACGGCAGCGATCACTTCATGATCAACAACGGTTCGACCATGCGCTTCCACCGCCTGGCGACGGTCGAGACCGCCCAGCCGGAGGACCGGGCGATCATCAGTATCTTCCGCGCCGACGCGCTGGAGATGCCGCTCACCATCCGCATGCTGGAACGCCATCCGCTGGGCAGCCAGGCCTTCATCCCGCTGCTCGGCAACCCCTTTCTGATCGTGGTCGCGCCACTTGGCGATGCACCTGTATCAGGTCTCGTCCGTGCCTTTGTCAGTAATGGCAGGCAGGGCATCAACTACCATCGCGGCGTCTGGCACCACCCGGTGCTGACGATCGAAAAGCGGGATGACTTCCTGGTGGTCGATCGCAGTGGTTCTGGCAACAACTGCGATGAGCATTTCTTCAAAGAGGATGAGCGTTTGATCCTCGCCCCCCACCAATAAGAGAAGGCCTGATCCCCCGACAACAAGGGTGACGGGCATGAGGTAAAGACTGTGGAAGCACATCTGTTGGAATGGCTCAACCTGAGCGTGCGCTGGATACACATGATCACCGGTGTGGCCTGGATCGGCGCATCGTTCTACTTCGTCTGGCTGGAGAACAACCTCAATCGCGTCAACCCCAGGAACGGCCTGTCCGGCGATCTCTGGGCAATCCACGGCGGCGGTATCTACCACCTGGAAAAATACAAGCTGGCCCCCCCCTCAATGCCGGAAAACCTGCACTGGTTCAAATGGGAAGCCTATTTCACCTGGATGTCGGGGATCGCCCTGCTGTGCCTGGTGTTCTACTGGAACCCGACCCTGTACCTGCTGGCCCCCGGCAGCACCCTGAGCGGCGGCGAGGGCATCGCCATCGGCGTCGGTTCGCTGATCGCCGGCTGGTTCATCTACGACTTCCTGTGCGATTCGCCGCTGGGCAAGCAACCGGCCCTGCTGGGCCTGGTGCTGTTCGTGCTGATCATCGCCGCCTGCTTCGGCTTCAGCCAGGTGTTCAGCGGTCGCGGTGCCTACCTGCATACCGGGGCGATCATCGGCACCATCATGGTGGGTAACGTGTTCCGCATCATCATGCCGGCCCAGCGCCAGCTGGTAGCGGCCATCGAGGCCAACCAGACGCCGGATCCGGTCCTGCCGGCCAAGGGCCTGCTGCGTTCGCGGCACAACAACTACTTCACCCTGCCGGTGCTGTTCATCATGATCAGCAACCACTTCCCGAGCACCTACGGCAGCCAGTACAACTGGTTGATCCTGGCCGGTATCGCGGTGGCGGCGGTGCTGGTTCGCCACTACTTCAACACTCGCCATGACAGCCACAAGTTCGCCTGGACCCTGCCGGTCGCGGCGCTGGGCATGATCTGCCTGGCCTATGTCACCGGCCCGGCCGGCAATCCCGGCACCCCGGAAGTGGCCAAGGCCCCCGCCAAGATCGAGTACCAGCCGCTGCCGGAAACCGCCCTGGGCGGGGGGGCCAAGCCTGCCACCCAGGCCTCGGCGCCGGCTCCGGCCGCCAGCGCTCCGACCCAGGCCGCCAATACCGGGCCGAGCTTCGAGAAGGTCCACAACGTGATCCAGGAACGTTGCGCGGTCTGCCACTCGGCCAAGCCCACCAGCCCGTTGTTCAGCACCGCGCCCGCCGGGGTGATGTTCGATACCCCCGAGCAGATCCGCTTGCAGGCGGCGCGCATCCAGGCCCAGGCGGTCGCCAGCCAGATCATGCCCCTGGGCAACATCACCCAGATGACCCAGCAGGAACGTGAACTGATCGGCGCCTGGATCGCCCAGGGGGCCCAGACCAACTGATCAGCGCCTGGCGCCAGGCCCAGCGGCGAGCAGCCCGCTTCTACAGGATCGATGCTTCTGTAGGGGCGGGCTGGCTCGCCATCGGCCGATCATGATTTGCCTGTTGCTGCATACCACTACGCCAATGGCGCGGTGGCTAAATCACAAGAATAAAAAAGATCCGAGGTGTTGCATGTCCGATTCATCCGAACAGTGCGTCCCCGATGCGCCAGCCATTCAGCGCTTGCCTTTCCTGCAACTGATCCTGGTCGGCTTGCAGCACGTCCTGCTGATGTATGGCGGCGCAATCGCGGTACCGCTGATCATCGGGCAGGCCGCAGGCCTGAGTCGTGAAGAAATCGCCTTCCTGATCAACGCCGACCTGCTGGTGGCCGGCATCGCCACCATCGTCCAGTCCTTCGGTATCGGCCCCATGGGCATTCGCATGCCGGTGATGATGGGCGCCAGTTTCGCCGCCGTGGGCAGTATGGTGGCCATGGCCGGCATGCCCGGCATCGGCCTGCCGGGTATCTTCGGCGCCACCATCGCCGCCGGGTTCTTCGGCATGCTGATCGCGCCCTTCATGTCCAAGGTGGTGCGTTTCTTCCCGCCCCTGGTCACCGGCACGGTGATCACCTCGATCGGCTTGTCGCTGTTCCCCGTGGCGGTGAACTGGGCCGGTGGCGGCGGGACCTCGGCACAATTCGGCTCCCCCATCTACCTCATCGTCGCCGGGTTGGTGCTGGGCACCATCCTGCTGATCCACCGCTTCATGCGTGGGTTCTGGGTGAACATTTCCGTGCTGATCGGCATGGGCCTGGGCTACCTGCTATGCGGCTTGATCGGCATGGTCGACCTCAGCGGACTGGCCCAGGCGCCCTGGCTACAGGTGGTGACGCCCCTGCACTTCGGCATGCCGCAATTCAACCTGGCCCCCATCCTCTCCATGTGCCTGGTGGTGGTGATCATCTTCGTCGAGTCCACCGGCATGTTCCTGGCCCTGGGCAAGATCACCGGCCAGGAAGTCACGCCGCGCATGCTGCGCCGTGGCCTGTTGTGTGATGCCGGGGCCTCGTTCTTCGCCGGCTTGCTCAATACCTTCACCCATTCCTCGTTCGCCCAGAACATCGGCCTGGTACAGATGACCGGGGTTCGCTGCCGTTCGGTGACCATGGTCGCCGGCGGCTTGCTGATCGTCCTCAGCCTGCTGCCCAAGGCGGCCTTCCTGGTGGCGTCGATTCCCCCGGCGGTACTGGGTGGCGCGGCCATCGCCATGTTCGGCATGGTGGCGGCCACCGGGATCAAGATCCTCCAGGAGGCCGACATCGCCGACCGGCGCAACCAATTGCTGGTGGCGGTGAGCATCGGCATGGGCCTGATCCCGGTGGTACGCCCGGAGTTCTTCGCCCACCTGCCGCTGTGGATGAGCCCCATTACCCACAGCGGCATCGCCATGGCTACCCTGAGCGCCCTGCTGCTGAACCTGTTGTTCAACATCCTTGGCGGTGCCGAACGAGCCACCGACAGCCACCGGCAAGTGCACCAGCATTGAACGACCCGGGCGCCAGGTTGGCGCCCGAGCATGCCCTGAACCGATATCGCAGCCACGGCCCACCCTGGGCCCAGCGCTGCCTGCACCGCTGCGCCTTGATAACAATAACAACCAGGGAGCACCACCATGCAGACTGCCCGCAGTTACCCAGTGGCCCCAATTTCCCGGGCGCCACGCAGCCAGGCCGCTAGCGGTCATGGCCCTGCCATTCCCCATCGTTGCGAGCCGGTGGCCAGACCTGGCGCCCGGCCTGCCCCAGCGTGGCTGCAAGTACAGCGCCGCGCTGTACTTGAGCGCCGCCGTGGGAGCCAGTATTCTCCGCGGCCGCGCAACTCCGAGGTAAAAAAAAGCCCGGACGAAAAACCTGACCTGAAAGCCAATTTATCCCGGCCCAGGCAGACATCAAGGCGCAAGAATCAAAGCACAAGAACCCCCTCCCGACTGTATCGCTACAGCCGGGCGGCGGTTCTTTCGCTTTTTTTCGGCCTTGCCACAGCAGCCGTTAAAAACGGCCGAGCTGAGCGATCGGACAGCGTTCGAAGCAAAGAAAAAAAGGCGCCAGACCAGAGCGCCAGACCAAAAAACATTGAAACACCTACTTTGGGAGCAACCGAATGAAACCTGTGAGCGCACGCCTGATGCTGGCCGCCGGCCTGCTGGCCGGAAGCCAGGCCATGGCCGGGGACCTGCTGCAATGGCAGAACAACAGCCTGACCTACCTGTACGGCAAGGACTTCAAGATCAACCCGCAGATCCAGCAGACCGTGACCTTCGAGCACGCCGACGCCTGGAAGTACGGGGACAACTTCTTCTTCCTCGACCGCATCTTCTATAACGGCAAGAAAGACGGCAACGTCGGCCCGAACACCTACTATGGCGAGTTCACCCCGCGCCTTTCGTTCGGCAAGATCTTCGACCAGAAGCTGGAATTCGGCCCGATCAAGGATGTGCTCCTGGCCTTCACCTATGAATTCGGCGAAGGCGACAACGAGTCCTACCTGGTCGGCCCCGGTTTCGACCTGACGGTGCCGGGCTTCGACTACTTCCAGCTCAACTTCTACCAGCGCCACACCGAAGGCAGCCGCCCGGGCGACAACGTCTGGCAGATCACCCCGGTGTGGTCCTACACCATTCCCGTGGGCCACTCGGACATCCTGATCGACGGCTACATGGACTGGGTCGTGGACAACGACCGTAATTCCAAGGGCACCTATCACGCCAACCTGCACTTCAATCCACAGGTCAAGTACGACCTGGGCAAGGCATTGAACTGGGGCGCCAAGCAGCTGTACGTCGGTTTCGAATACGACTACTGGAAGAACAAGTACGGCGTCCAGGACTCTCGCGCCTTCGAGACCAACCAGGACACCGCCAGCCTGTTGGTCAAGTACCACTTCTAAGCGGCATCCCGGGTGCTGCCTTCGATGGCTGGAGGCAGCACGCTAAATATCGACCAATTCGATAAAACCAGCGCACATTTCGCAACCATCGATCGATGAGACAGGCATACCATCCCGCTCATTCCACTTATCGATCAGGAGTTGCTCCATGACCCAACTGCGCAAGGTACTCAGCGTCCATAGCGGCCAGCCCGCATCCGACGGTGCCGGAGTGAAACTGACCCGGGTCTTCGGTGGCCAGGGCGTCGAATGCTTCGATCCGTTCCTGATGCTCGACGAATTCGGCTCACAGAACCCCGACGACTACATCGCCGGCTTCCCGCCCCACCCGCACCGTGGCTTCGAGACCGTGACCTACATGCTCGAAGGCCGCATGCGCCATGAAGACCACCTGGGCAACGTCGGCCTGCTGCAGAGCGGCGGCGTGCAATGGATGACTGCCGCCAAGGGCATCATCCACAGCGAGATGCCGGAACAGGAACAAGGCGTGATGCGCGGCTTCCAGCTGTGGCTGAACCTCCCGGGCCGACACAAGCTCGATCCGGCCGCCTATCGCGATATCCAGCCCCAGGACCTCCCGCGGTTGACCACGGCTGGTGGAGTCGAGGCGGTGGTGATCGCCGGGCGCTTCGACGATGGTCACAGCCAGCTGGCCGGAGCGGTGGAACGCCCCCATACCGAACCGCATTACTTCGACCTGCACCTGCCGGCCGGAGCCTCGGTCAGTCCACGACTGCCGGCGGGACACCGAGTGTTGCTGTACGTCTATGAAGGGTCGATCGAGTTGCCGGAGCACCCGCAGAGCGTCGCCAGCAGCCGACTGGTACGCCTGTCCGACGAAGGTGAACTGCGCCTGGACAGCCGCGCGGGCGCCCGGGTGCTGCTGATCGCCGGCAAGCCCCTGGGAGAACCGGTGGTGCAGTACGGCCCTTTCGTGATGAATAGCCGGGAGCAGATCGAGCAGGCCTTGCGGGATTTTCGCGATGACCGCCTGACCGACTGAGGATGAGACGCCAGCGGTTTCAGGCCGGAGCCACTGCTTTGCGCAAACCGAGGAAACGCGCCAGTTCCCCGGCCTTGGCCAGGGCGTCGCTGCGACCCAGTTCGATCAGCTCGCTGCAATAGGCCGCCTCGAACAGCAGGTAGCTCAACACCCCGGCCCCACTGGTACGGGTCGCCCCGGGCCCACGCAGGAACAGGCGCAAGGCCGCCGGCAAGTCCTGGCGGTGACGCGCGGCGATCTCGTCGATCGGCTGGCTGGGAGCGATCACCAGCACTTCCACCGGGGCGATGCCCAGGCCACGTTCGCCGGCGCCGCCGGGCAACAACCGCGTGAAGTGATTGAGTCGCTCGAGCAGTTCGATGTCGCTTTCCAGGCTGTCGATGAAGGTGCTGTTGAGCATGTGGCCGCCGATCTGGGCCAGGGTCGGCTCCTGGCCGGTATAGGTGCGTTGCATGAGGCTCTGCGGGTCGTTGCCCCGTGGGTTGCCACTGACCCCGACCACCAGCACGCGGCTGGCCCCCAGGTGCAAGGCTGGGCTGATGGGCGCCGACTGGCGCACCGCACCGTCGCCGAAGTACTCCTGCTCCAGCTTCACCGGGGCGAATAGCAGTGGAATGGCCGAACTGGCCAGCAGGTGATCCACCGTCAAGCGCGTGGGAAGACCGATCCGTCGATGCCGCAGCCAGGGATCTATCACTCCGCCGCCCTGGTAGAAGGTCACCGCCTGGCCGGACTCGTAGCCAAAAGCCGTGACCGCCACCGCGTGCAGTTGCCCCAGGGCGATGGCTTCGTCGATACCCGAAAGCTGCATGTGCTGGTCGAGCAGATCGCGCAGCGGCGAACTGTTGATCAACGCCACCGGCACCTGGGCGCCCAGGCCCAGCAGGCTGTGGCCAACGAAGCGGCTGGCCTGGCGAATCACTCCCGGCCAATCGCTGCGCATCACCTGGTGACTGCGGAAGTTGCCCCAGAACGTTGTCAGGCGCTCGATCGCCGCCGAGAAATTACTGGCGCCACTGGCCAGGCTGACCGCATTGATAGCGCCGGCGGAAGTGCCGACGATCACCGGGAACGGATTACGCGCCCCGGGGCCCAGCAATTCGGCGATCGCCGACAACACCCCCACCTGGTAGGCCGCACGGGCCCCACCGCCGGAAAGAATCAAACCTGTGACCGGTTGCACCGCACTCATCAATCCACTCCATCCATGACGCCTGGGGGCACTAGTCAATGCCGGGGAGTCAACCGCGTTTCGGGTAAAGCCGGGGCTCGCCTGGCGGACGGCTCTTGAAACGCCGGTGGGCCCACAGGTATTGCTCGGGGCAGGCACGCAACGCGCTTTCTACCCACTGGTTGATCCGCAGGCAATCCGCTTCTTCGCTGGCGCCGGGGAAGTCCGTCATCGGCGGATGGATCACCAGCCGATAACCGCTGCCATCGGCCAGGCGCTCCTGGGTGAACGGTACCACCAGCGCCTTGCCCAGGCGGGCGAACTTGGTGGTGGCGGTGACCGTGGCGGCCTGGATGCCGAACAGCGGCACGAACAGGCTCTGCTTGGCGCCGTAGTCTTGATCCGGCGCGTACCAGATGGCGCGACCGGAGCGCAGCAGCTTGAGCATGCCACGTACGTCCTCGCGTTCCACCGCCAGGGAGTCGAGGTTGTGTCGCTCACGGCCACGGCGCTGGATGAAGTCGAACAGCGGGTTCTTGTGCTCGCGGTACATGCCATCGATGGTGTGCTGCTGGCCCAGCAGGGCCGCGCCGATTTCCAGGGTGGTGAAGTGCAGGGCCATGAGGATCACCCCCTGCCCTTCGCGCTGGGCTTGCCTCAAGTGCTCCAGCCCCTCGACATGGGCCAGGCGGGCCAGGCGCGGCTTGGACCACCACCAGCTCATGGCCATCTCGAAAAAGGCGATGCCGGTGGACGCGAAGTTCTCCTTGAGCAGGCGCTTGCGCTCCTGGACGGACTTTTCCGGGAAGCACAGCTCCAGGTTGCGCTGGGCGATCCGCCGGCGCTCACCGGCGACCCGGTACATCAAGGCCCCCAGGGCACGACCGATCAGCAGTAATAAAGGATAGGGCAGCTGGACGACTAGCCATAACACCCCGAGACCCAGCCACAGCGGCCAAAAGCGAGGATGAAGGAATGCAGCTCGAAAACGCGGGCGATCCATTACAGATTCCGGACAGACAACAAGGTCGCGCATTCTACAACGGTTCGACCTGGCTTGCGGCCCGCGGGCGTTCTCGTTATAAGTCTCGGCACTTTTAGTGACAAGCCGCCCCCTGCAGACCATGAGCCAAACCGAATTGCTAGACCAAGATCCTGTCTTCCAGTTAAAGGGCAGCATGCTCGCCATCACGGTGCTGGAGCTGGCCCGCAACGACCTGGAAGGTCTCGATCGCCAGCTGGCCGCCAAGGTCGCCCAGGCCCCGAACTTCTTCAGCAACGCCCCACTGGTACTGGCCCTGGACAAGCTGCCGGCCGCCGAGGGCTCGGTGGACCTGCCCGGGCTGATGCGCGTCTGCCGTCATCACGGCCTGCGGACCCTGGCCATCCGCGCCAGCCGCATCGAGGATATCGCCGCGGCGATCGCCGTGGACCTGCCGGTGCTGCCGCCTTCCGGAGCCCGGGAACGGCCACTGGAGCCGCCGGAAAGCGAAGCGCGCAAGGCGCCGGAAAAGCCCCCTGAACCCACGGTCAAGCCGACCCGCATCATCACCTCGCCAGTACGTGGTGGCCAGCAGATCTACGCCCAGGGCGGCGACCTGGTGGTGGTGTCCTCGGTCAGCCCCGGCGCGGAACTTCTCGCCGATGGCAATATCCATGTATACGGCCCGATGCGTGGCCGGGCCCTGGCCGGAGTCAAGGGCGACACCAAGGCACGGATTTTCTGCCAGCAACTGAGCGCCGAACTGATCTCCATCGCCGGCCAGTACAAGGTCTCCGAGGACCTGCGGCGCGACCCCCTGTGGGGCTCTGGAGTCCAGGTCAGCCTGTCGGGTGACGTGTTGAACATCATCCGTCTTTAACGGATACTGCCGCATTTTCCAAGCATCTCTAAAACGTAGCGAATACGGCTCAAACGAAGTGGGAAATTGGCAATAAGCAGCGTTTATCGAAGATAAACCCTGCCACTGACCGAGCTCCAGCCAAGGCTGTCCGACTGCAGTAGTTTTCAAGAGATGTTTTTCAGGGACCCAAAGTCCTTTTTCCTTAGGGGTGAAACACCTTGGCCAAGATTCTCGTTGTTACATCCGGCAAGGGTGGTGTGGGTAAAACCACCACCAGCGCCGCTATCGGTACCGGCCTCGCTCTGCGTGGCCACAAGACTGTCATCGTCGACTTCGACGTCGGCCTGCGTAACCTCGACCTGATCATGGGCTGCGAGCGTCGCGTGGTGTATGACTTCGTCAACGTGGTGAATGGCGAAGCCAACCTGCAACAAGCCCTGATCAAAGACAAGCGCCTGGAAAACCTCTACGTGCTGGCCGCCAGCCAGACCCGCGACAAGGATGCCCTGACCCAAGAAGGCGTGGAAAAAGTCCTGATGGAGCTCAAGGAGTCCTTCGACTTCGTGGTCTGCGACTCCCCGGCCGGCATCGAGAAAGGCGCCCACCTGGCCATGTACTTCGCCGACGAGGCGATCGTCGTGACCAACCCGGAAGTCTCCTCGGTCCGTGACTCCGACCGCATGCTGGGCCTGCTGGCCAGCAAGTCGCGCCGCGCGGAAAAAGGCGAGGAGCCGATCCAGGAACACCTGCTGATCACCCGCTACCACCCCGAGCGCGTAGAGAAAGGCGAAATGCTCGGCGTCGAAGACGTCAAGGAAATCCTCGCCGTCCGCCTGCTGGGCGTGATCCCGGAATCCCAGGCGGTGCTCAAGGCCTCCAACCAGGGTATCCCTGTCATCCTCGACGACCAGAGCGATGCCGGCCAAGCCTACAGCGATACTGTCGATCGCTTGCTGGGCAAGGAAAAAGAACACCGGTTCCTGAATGTCGAGAAGAAGGGATTCTTCGAGCGCCTGTTTGGAGGTAGATAATGAATCTTTTCGACTTCTTTCGTGCCAGCAAAAAGGTCAGCACCGCGTCGGTAGCGAAAGAGCGTCTACAGATCATCGTGGCGCATGAACGCGGCCAGCGCAGCACCCCCGATTACTTGCCCGCCTTGCAGAAAGAACTGGTGGAAGTGATCCGCAAGTACGTCAATATCGGGTCCGAGGATGTGCAGGTCGCCCTGGAAAACCAGGGTAGCTGCTCGATTCTCGAACTCAACATCACCCTGCCTGATCGCTGATCGACCGGGCGGAAACCACGGCGGCTCGCGGGCCTCATGCATGCATGGGGTCGGCGAGCCGCCGTTGGCGTTTGTTACGAGACTGTTTTGATGCCGTTGTCCAATATCCACATCCTGTACCAGGATGCCGCCATTCTGGTGGTGAACAAACCGACCCTGCTGCTTTCGGTGCCCGGTCGCGCCGACGACAACAAGGACTGCCTGATCACCCGCCTGCAGGAAAACGGCTATCCCGAAGCCCGCATCGTCCACCGCCTGGACTGGGAAACCTCAGGGATCATTCTGCTGGCCCGGGACCCGGACACCCATCGCGAGCTGTCCCGGCAGTTTCATGATCGCGAGACTGAGAAAGCCTATACCGCCCTGTGCTGGGGCCAGCCGGAACTGGACAGTGGCAGCATCGACTTGCCCCTGCGCTATGACCCGCCGACCAAGCCGCGGCACGTGGTGGACCATGAACAGGGCAAGCACGCCCTGACCTTCTGGCGCGTGCAGGAACGCTGCGGCGACTGGTGCCGGGTCGAGTTGACCCCTATCACCGGCCGCTCCCACCAGTTGCGAGTGCATATGTTGTCGATCGGTCACCCATTGCTGGGCGACGGTCTCTACGCCCATCCCCAGGCCCTGGCCGCCTGGCCGCGCCTGTGCCTGCATGCCAGCATGCTCGCCTTCACCCACCCCCAGACCGGCGAGCGCCTGCGCTTCGAATGCCCAGCCCCGTTCTGACGACAGCCGATTCTCCAGCGCCTATCCAGTAGTAAGGACACTCGAAACGATGACGCCCCCTGTATTACCGTCTTCCCACAACCCTGTGAAAACACCGCAACAACTGCTCTATCTGGTCTACGGCAACAATCCGATCTACCGGCGCGAAGTCAAGTTCAGCATCCTCACCGCTCTCAGTCACTTGAGGAGCAGCGAATCGTTGTGCATCAGGATCATGACCGACCGGCCAGAGGACTATGCCGGCTGGCCCGTGGAGACTGTCGCCCTGGATGAGCAGACCCTGCTGCAATGGCAGGGCCAGAACGGCTACCACCACCGGCGCAAGGCCTGCGCCATCGCCAGTGGCTTGCAACTTGCCGAAAAGACCCTGTTCGTCGATACCGACACCCTGTTCCTGAAGAGCCCGCATCTGCTGTTCAAGCAGATCAGCCCTGAGCGTTACCTGATGGACTGCTTCGAATATCACTGGCGAGACGTCAGCAAGCGCCCGGCCTACCACAAGCTCGGCCAGTGCCTGAAACCCCATGGCATCGAGCCTGACAGCGACTTCCGGCTCTACAACAGTGGACTGTGCGGCCTTACCGACAGCGATCTGCCGATGCTGGAACGGGCCATCGAACTGATCGACGAGTGGACCCGCGAGCCTTTCGAGATCCATACCATCGAACAAGTCGCCCTGTCATTCAGCATGCGCGGCAAGCCAGTACAGGAAGCCAGGAAACACGTCTATCACTTCTTCGCGGCAAAACGCTTTTTCCATCCCATGCAGGCGTATTTCTTTGCCTTGCACGGCGAAGACTATCGCTGCGAACTGATCAAGCTGTGCCAGGAAATGCCCCGCAGCAAACCCCTGCCTCCCCTATGGCAACGACTGCGGATCAAGTGGCGGTTGCGCAAACTCAAAGGGGGACAGAAAAAGATCGGTCGCGATGTGCTCTACGGCAGTTCGCTGCCCGATACGCCGTATCATTCGGCGTGCCGGCATGCCTGGTGGGAATGTGCATCCCGTGAAATCGGCCGCTGTGACGAACAGCAACAGCAGGCCATGCTGGCCCTCGGCGACAGCACTTGGCCGGAGCACCTGCCAATGCCTGATCGCCAGGAAGACCGCCAGGCTATCCTCGGCTACCTGCGTCAACCCATCGCCTGAGGCACCCACCACCCACTCACAGGATGGGCAAGCCGCACATGCTCTTGCCCATAGCCCTTGCCCAATACGTTAAACTCGCGCCACTGCTGTCTGGAGCTACTTATGCGCGAAGAGCTGAACCAAGGCCTGATCGACTTCCTCAAGGCCTCCCCTACCCCTTTCCATGCCACTGCCAGCCTGGTTCAACGCCTGGAGGCAGCAGGCTACCAGCGCCTGGACGAGCGCGAGCCGTGGACCACCGAGGCCAATGGCCGCTACTACGTCACGCGCAATGATTCCTCCATCGTCGCCATCAAGCTGGGTCGGCACTCCCCTCTGCACGGCGGCATCCGCATGGTCGGCGCCCATACCGACAGCCCGTGCCTGCGGGTCAAGCCGCAGCCGGAACTGCAGCGCCAGGGCTTCTGGCAGTTGGGCGTGGAAGTCTACGGTGGCGCATTGCTGGCCCCCTGGTTCGACCGCGACCTGTCCCTGGCCGGCCGGGTGACCTTCCGCCGCGATGGCAAGGTGGAAAGCCAGTTGATCGACTTCAAGGCGCCGATCGCGATCATTCCCAACCTGGCCATCCACCTCAACCGTGAAGCCAACCAGGGTTGGGCCATCAACGCGCAGAACGAACTGCCACCGATCCTCGCCCAGTTCGCCGGCGACGAGCGTGTGGATTTCCGTGCCGTGCTGACCGACCAGCTGGCCCGTGAACACGGCCTGAACGCCGACGTGGTGCTGGACTACGAACTGAGCTTCTACGATACCCAGGGCGCGGCGGTGATCGGCCTGCACGAGGACTTCATCGCCGGCGCGCGCCTGGACAACCTGCTGTCCTGCTACGCCGGCCTGCAGGCCCTGCTCAATGCCGACAGCGAGGAAACCTGCGTGTTGGTGTGCAACGACCATGAGGAAGTCGGCTCCTGCTCGGCCTGCGGCGCCGACGGCCCGATGCTCGAGCAGACCCTGCGCCGCTTGCTGCCCGAGGGCGACGAGTTCGTGCGTACCATCCAGAAGTCGCTGCTGGTCTCCGCCGACAACGCCCACGGCGTCCATCCCAACTACGCCGACAAGCACGACGCCAACCATGGCCCCAAGCTCAATGCCGGCCCGGTGATCAAGGTCAATAGCAACCAACGCTACGCCACCAACAGCGAAACCGCCGGTTTCTTCCGTCACCTGTGCATGGCCGAAGAGGTGCCGGTGCAGAGTTTCGTGGTGCGCAGCGACATGGGCTGCGGCTCGACCATCGGCCCGATCACCGCCAGCCACCTGGGCGTGCGCACCGTCGATATCGGCCTGCCGACCTTCGCCATGCACTCGATCCGCGAGCTGTGCGGCAGCCACGACCTGGCCCACCTGGTCAAGGTGCTGAGCGCCTTCTACGCCAGCCAAGAGCTGCCGTAAACCGCCAACCACTGCTGGCGCGGGCACTTGCGCCTGCGCCAGCACGGCCCCGGGACCGGCGACAGATCGCCGGTCGCTGATGCACATCACTACGAATCGCGACAAAACGACCTAAACTTATAAGCATTCCTTCTGAGGAGGTCATTGCCATGATTTCGATGTCTTCATTCCATGCCATGCTCGTGCCGATCCTCACTGGCATGATCATGCTGGCCATCGGCTTCAACTTCCGCGACAAGAACCTCGGCGTGCTCAGCATGTGGATCGGCATGCTGCTGATCCTCGGCACCGTGGTCTACAAGATCCTGGCCAAGCTCGCGGAATAAAAGCGGCGCTCGCCCTCGCATTGGATTTGGCGGCCTCGTACACTCGGTCGATACCGTAAACGTCCGAGGTTGACCGCCCAGTGTTCGCTCGTCTGTTCGCCCTGCCCTGCTATGTGCTCGTCTGCCTGCTGACCCTCCTGCCCCTCAACAGCGCCCAGGCCGTCGGCCTGCCTGGCCTGCTGGGCAACCAGGCCAAGCCCCAGCCGCAAGCCGAGGAGCCCCTGGGACAGTCCCTGGACCAAGTGATCAAGTCCCTGGAGAACGACCAGCAACGGAGCCAGCTGCTGGCGGACCTCAAGCGCCTGCGCGACACCACGAAAAAGGCCCAGCCCACCCCCGAGGAAGGCGTGCTCGGGCTGATCGGCGGCACCTTGTCGACCCTGGAGAAGCAGTTTTCCGGCGCCGACAGCCCGGTGACCCGCTGGACCGACGAATTCGAGCTGGCCAAGCAGGAACTGGCGGCCCTGGTACTGCCGGCCAGCCAATGGCTACCGATCATCTTCGCCTTCGCCCTGATCCTCATGGTCTGGAGCCTTTTGGCGGCGGCGCTGATCTGGCTCAGCCATCGCGTGCGCCTGCGCTTCGGCCTTACCGAGGACCTGCCCCAGCATCCCAAGACCTGGGACCTGTTGCGCTTCGCCTTGCGCAAGCTCGGCCCCTGGATGATCGCCCTGTTGATCACCGTATATATGAGCTACTCCCTGCCCTCGTCCCTGGGCAAGGACCTGGCCATGGTGCTGGCCTATGCCCTGGTGGTCGGCACCTGCTTCTCGGCGATCTGCGTGGTGGCGTTCTCGGTGCTCGACGGCCCCCACCGCCATCGCGCCCTGTACATCCTGCGGCGCCAGGCGTTTCGGCCACTGTGGTGGATCGGCAGCTTCGCCGCCTTCGGCGAGGCCTTGAGCGATCCGCGCATGGTGGCCAGCCTCGGCCAGCACCTGGCCCATACCGCCGCGACCTTCGCCAATGTCATGGCCGCCCTGTCCACCGGGGTATTCATCCTGCGCTTCAGGCGACCCATCGCCCATCTGATCCGCAACCAGCCCCTGGCCCGCCGCCTGACCCGCCGGGCCTTGAGCGACACCATCGAGATCATCGGCACCTTCTGGTACCTGCCGGCCATGGTGCTGGTAGGCATCTCGCTGTTCGCCACCTTCGTCTCCGCCGGCGACACGAGTACCGCCCTGCGTCAATCGCTGCTATGCACCGTGCTGCTGGTGCTGTGCATGGTGATCAATGGCCTGGTGCGCCGCCATGCCCTGCGCCCCCACCGCGGGCACAAGCGCCATGCGCTGTATTCCGAACGGCTCAAGGGTTTCTTCTACACCCTGGCCCACCTGGCCGTGTGGCTGGCCTTCATCGAACTGGGCCTGCGGGTCTGGGGCATGTCGCTGATCCGCTTCACCGAAGGCGACGGCCATGAAGTCAGCGTCAAGCTGTTCGGTCTCGGCGGTACCCTGATCTGCGCCTGGCTGATCTGGATCCTCAGCGACACCGCCGTGCACCACGCGCTGACCCGCTCACGCAAGGGCCTGGCCAATGCCCGCGCCCAGACCATGATGCCGTTGATCCGCAACGTGCTGTTCGTGGCGATCTTCATCATCGCCACCATCGTCGCCCTGGCCAACATGGGCATGAACGTCACGCCGCTGCTGGCCGGTGCCGGTGTGATCGGCCTGGCCATCGGCTTCGGCGCCCAATCGCTGGTGGCGGACCTGATCACCGGCCTGTTCATCATCATCGAGGACTCCCTGGCTATCGACGACTACGTGGATGTCGGCGGCCACCTGGGCACCGTCGAGGGCCTGACCATCCGTACCGTGCGCCTGCGGGACATCGACGGCATCGTCCACACCATCCCGTTCAGCGAGATCAAGAGCATCAAGAACTACTCCCGGGAGTTCGGCTACGCCATCTTCCGCGTGGCGATCCCCTACAACATGGAGATCGACGATGCGATCAAGCTGATGCGCGATGTCGGCCAGAAGATGCGCACCGACCCGCTGCAGCGCCGCAATATCTGGTCGCCCCTGGAGATCCAGGGGGTGGAGAGCTTCGAGTCCGGCAGCGCCATCCTCCGCGCCCGTTTCAAGACCGCGCCGATCAAGCAGTGGGAAGTGTCCCGGGCCTTCAACCTGTCGCTCAAGCGCCACCTCGACGAGGCCGGGCTGGACCTGGCGACCCCGCGCATGAGCATCCAGGTAGTGACCGCCGGGGGCGGCTCCCAGGCCGAGGCGTAAGGCGAGCGGCCACGCCTGGATACGGATACGGCCGCGCGCTCCATGGCGGGGCGTCCACGACAGGACGGCACATGACGGCACGGCCACGGGGCCTGGCAGCCCCGTCCTACAACAACAATCAAGGAGAGAGTCCCCATGCAGCTATCCACTATCGCCAGCGCTTGCCTGGCCAGTGCCCTGGCCTTGTCCGGCCACTGCGCCCATGCCGCCGACGACAGCGCCATGGAGCAGGCCCGCAAGCACATCGCCGAACAGGCCAAGGCCCTGGAACCGACACTGCTGGCAACCCGTCGCGATCTCCATGCCCACCCTGAACTGGGCAACACCGAACACCGCACTGCCGAGCTGGTAGCCACGCAGTTGCGCGCCCTGGGCCTGGAAGTCCGCACGGGCGTCGCCCGCACCGGCGTGGTGGCGGTACTCAAGGGCGGCCTGCCCGGCCCCACCGTGGCCTTGCGCGCCGACATGGACGCACTGCCGGTCAAGGAGGTCGCGGACCTGCCATTCGCCTCCAAGGCCAAGGGGCGCTACCTGGACAAGGAAGTGGACGTCATGCACGCCTGCGGCCACGACGCCCATACGGCAATCTTGCTGAGCACGGCGAAAGTCCTCAGCGACATGCGCGAGCGCCTGCCAGGCACCGTGGTGTTCTATTTCCAGCCCGCCGAAGAAGGCCCGAGCGATTTCATTCCCGACGGCAAGAACGTCTGGGGCGCGAAGATGATGGTGCAGGAAGGCGTGATGCAGTCGCCCAAGCCGGACGCGGTGTTCGGCCTGCATGTCTGGGCCGGGATTCCCGCCGGGCGCATCGCCTATCGCCCGGGCCCGACCCTGGCCAGCTCCGACGACCTGCGCATCCGCATCCTCGGCAAGCAGACCCACGCTGGTCGCCCCTGGGACGGCATCGACCCGATCACCGTCGGGGCCCAGGCCATCGTCGGGTTGCAGACCGTGGTCAGCCGCCGCACGGATATTTCGTCGTACCCGTCGGTGGTCAGCATCGGCACCATCAACGGCGGCACACGCTACAACATCATTCCCGAATCGGTGGACATGACCGGGACCATCCGCTCCTACGACTATGGCATTCGCCAGAAACTGCACAGCGATGTACGCCAGACCGTGGAGCGGATCGCCGAAAGCGGTGGCGCCAAGGCCGAGGTGAGCATCATCGAGAAGTACGACCCGACCATCAACGACCCGGCCCTGACCGAGAAGATGCTGCCGAGCCTGCGCTGGGCGGCCAAGGACGATGTGGTGCAAGGGCCGCTGGTGGGCGGCGCGGAGGACTTTTCCTTCTATGCCAAGCAGGCGCCGGGACTGTTCGTGTTCCTCGGCGTGACGCCCCGGGACCAGGACATGGCCAAGGCCGCGCCGAACCACAACCCGGGATTCTTCGTCGACGAGTCGGCGCTGGTGGTGGGCGTACGGACCCTGGCGTCCTTGACCACCGACTATCTATTCGCCGGGGCCAAGCCCTAAGCACCGTCCGGAGCAGCCCGCTGGCGTGGCAGCAGCGGGCTCAGGCCACATCCACGCCGACGTGGATCGCATCGTGGCGCCAGAACTCCAGGTCGCAATCGATCAGCCGCTGGTGCTGGTCGTAATTGACCCGGGCGATGCGCAGCCCCGGGCTGCCCACCGAGACCTTGAGCGCCGCGGCCGCTTCCGGCTGCAGGGAAGTAGGCACGATCTCGAAACGCACCCGCCCGTAGTGCAGGTCGTAGTGCCGGGCATACAGCTCGGTGATCGACTGGTTCAAGTCCAGGTCGAGGATCTTCGGGAAGTACTGCGGATTCAGGTAATGCTCCACATACAGCACCGGACGCTCGTCGATCCGTCGCACCCGGCAGATCTGGATCACGCTGGACAAGGCCGGGAGTTGCAGCCAGGCGCAGACCGCCGCCGACGCCGGTTGCAAGCGCGCAGAAATCACCTCGGTGGACGGCACCCGGCCCTGGGCGCTGACCATGGCGTGGAAGTGGCTGCGCTGCATCAGGTTGTAGGCCAGGCGCGGCGGCGAAACGAACCAGCCCCGGCGCTCCTCGCGGTAGATCTGTCCCTGAGCCTCCAGTTGCAGCAGAGCCTCACGCACGGTGATCCGGGTAGTGGCGAACAGCTCGCTGAGCTTGCGCTCGGCCGGCAGCTTGCTTCCCGGCGCCAGCAAGCCATGGGCGATCTGTTCTTGCAGTACCTGGCCGATGGCTGTCACCGCCTTGGTTGCCTCTATACGCATCAACGTTACCTATCTGGACTAGACCAGCACTGTTCCAGTGCCTGGCAGTGACCCGGGCGGCCCCCTGCTCCTGACTGCAAAGCCTAGGCAACGCAGATGACTGATATGTGACAAAGCTTGCGAACGGCCCTGGGCCGGGGCTGCAATTTTCCCGCCAGGGCCTTTGAAAACGGGAGTTTTGCCATGGTCTACGCTTAGTTCGCAGTGTCGAGCCTGCGCCTGGTTCCAGGCGTTCGCAGCGGGCATCGACATAAAAGTGTCATCCAACAGGCTTAGATTGGCTCAGGTATTGCTGACCTAGACCAACCCACCGCAAGACTGTCGATCACAACGCAGCGTGGAACACGCCCAAAGGAGCTTCGGATGAAACAGCTTTTCCTGGCATCACTGTTAGGTTCGACCATCGCCATGTGCACCGCCGCCATGGCCGCTGACAACGATTTGAAAACCCTGGAAGCCGCTGCAAAGACGGAAGGCGCCGTCAACAGCGTCGGCATGCCCGATGACTGGGCCAACTGGAAAGGCACCTGGGAAGACCTGGCCAAGACCTACGGCCTCAAGCACATCGACACCGACATGAGCTCGGCCCAGGAAATCGCCAAGTTCGCCGCCGAGAAAGCCAATGCCAGCGCCGATATCGGCGACGTTGGCGCCGCGTTCGGCCCGATCGCCGTCAAGCAGGGCGTGGTCCAGCCCTACAAGCCAAGCACCTGGGCGCAGGTCCCGGACTGGGCCAAGGACCAGGACGGCAACTGGGCACTGGCCTACACCGGCACCATCGCCTTCATCATCAACAAGAAGCTGCTGCACGGTTCCGAAGCACCCAAGAGCTGGGCCGACCTGGAAAAGGGCAAGTACAAGGTCTCCATCGGTGACGTGAGCACCGCCGCCCAGGCTGCCAACGGCGTCCTGGCCGCCGCCATCGCCAAGGGTGGCGACGAGAAGAACATCCAGCCGGCGCTGCTGATGTTCGCCGAGATCGCCAAGCAGGGGCGCCTGTCCCTGGCCAACCCGACCATCGCCACCATGGAAAAGGGTGAAGTGGAAGTCGGCGTGGTCTGGGACTTCAACGGCCTGAGCTACCGCAACAAGATGGTCAACAAGGACGACTACGAAGTGCTGATCCCGTCCGACGGCTCGGTGATCTCCGGCTACACCACCATCATCAACAAATACGCCAAGCACCCGAACGCGGCCAAGCTGACCCGCGAGTACATCTTCAGCGACGCCGGGCAGATCAACCTGGCCCGGGGCAATGCCCGCCCGATCCGCGCCGAACACGTCAACCTGCCGGCGGACGTCAAGGCCAACCTGCTGCCCAACGAGCAGTACAAGCACGTGACGCCGATCAAGGATGCCGAAGCCTGGGAGAAGACCTCCAAGGCCCTGCCGCAGAAGTGGCAGGAAGAAGTGATCATCAACATGCAGTAATGCTGCATCCGTAGGGGCGAGGCTTGCCCGCGATCCAGGCGCTGCGGTCTATCTTGAAATCGCAGCGACACCATCGCGGGCAAGCTCCGCTCCTACGAGATTGTTCGATCTTGCGGAGCCCTTGCCCCATGTCACACAACGTCATCCTTGTCGTGCTCGACGGCCTCAATCACCAGGTCGCCCGCCACGCCATGGGACATCTTCAAGCCTACGTCGGCGCAGGACGCGCAGCGCTGTACCAACTGGAATGCGAGCTGCCGGCACTGTCCCGCCCGCTGTACGAATGCATCCTCACCGGCGTGCCGCCGATCGACAGCGGCATCGTGCACAACCAGGTCTCGCGCCTGTCCACCCAGCGCAGCCTGTTCCATTACGCCCGGGCTGCCGGCCTGGGCACCGCCGCTGCCGCCTACCACTGGATCAGCGAGCTGTACAACCGTACGCCATTCAATGCAGCGCGGGACCGGCACACCGTCGCCCCTGAGTTGCCGATCCAGTACGGCCACTTCTACTGGAACGACCACTACCCCGACTCCCACCTGTTCGCCGATGCCGAGGACCTGCGCCTGCGCCACACTCCCAATCTGTTGCTGGTGCACCCGATGAACATCGACGACGCCGGCCACAAGCACGGCCTGGACAGCGCCCAGTACCGCAACAGCGCACGCTCGGCCGACCTCATCCTGGCCGACTACCTGCAAGGCTGGCTCGATGCCGGCTACCAGGTGCTGGTGACCGCCGACCACGGCATGAACGCCGATCGTTCGCACAATGGCCTGCTGCCCGAGGAACGGGAGGTGCCGCTGTTCGTCATCGGCGAGGCCTTCAGCCTCGATCCCGGGGCCACACCGAAGCAGACCGAACTGTGCGGCACCATTTGCCAACTGCTCGGCGTACCCCACGACAAACCCTTCTGCCGGGAGCTGTTGAAGTGAATTCAGTGACCCGTGGCAAATGGCTGGCGGCCTTGTGCCTGGTGCCGTTCGCCCTGTTCTTCATCGTGTTCCAGCTGGCCCCGCTGGCGTGGGTGCTGATCAACAGCCTGCAGTCCGAGGAGTTCGGCTGGGGCCTGGCCAACTTCAACAAGATCTTCAGTTCGAAGTTCTACCTGCAGGCGATCCAGTACAGCCTGGAGATCAGCTTCTGGTCCAGCGTGTTCGGCATCGTCATCGCCGTGCTGGGCAGCTACTCGCTGCGCCGGGTCGACTCCAGGCTGCGCAACTTCGTCAATGCCTTCGCCAACATGACCAGCAACTTCGCCGGCGTGCCCCTGGCCTTCGCCTTCATCATCCTGCTGGGCTTCAACGGTGCCATCACCATCATGCTCAAGCAGTCGGGGGTCATCCAGGACTTCAACCTCTACTCCAAGACCGGCTTGATCATCCTCTACACCTACTTCCAGATCCCGCTTGGGGTGCTGTTGCTGTACCCGGCTTTCGACGCCCTGCGCGAAGACTGGCGCGAATCCGCCGCCCTGCTGGGCGCCAGCGGCTGGCAGTTCTGGCGGCATATCGGCCTGCCGGTGCTGACCCCGGCGCTGCTGGGCACCTTCGTGATCCTGCTGGCCAACGCCCTGGGCGCCTATGCCACGGTCTACGCCCTGACCACCGGCAACTTCAACGTCCTGCCGATCCGCATCGCCGCCATGGTCTCCGGGGATATCTCCCTGGACCCGAACATGGCCAGCGCCCTGGCGGTGGTGCTGGTGGCGCTGATGACCCTGGTGACCATCGTCCATCAGCTGCTGTTGAAGAGGAGCTACCATGTCTCGCGCTGAATCCGGCTCCGCCGCCCTCTACCACCGGTTCGTGGTCTGGCTGCTGTTCGCCATCCTGCTGTTGCCGCTGCTGGGGACCTTCGTCTACTCCATCGCCAGCAGTTGGTCGGCGACCATCCTGCCCAGCGGCTTCACCTTCAAGTGGTACCTGCAGTTGTGGAGCGACCCGCGCTTTCTCGCGGCCTTCGGCCAGTCGCTGCTGGTCTGCGTCGGCGCCCTGGTCTTGTCGGTGGTGCTGATCCTGCCGCTGCTGTTCGTGGTGCACTACCACTTTCCCAAGCTCGATGCGCTGATGAACATCCTGATCCTGCTGCCCTTCGCGGTGCCGCCGGTGGTGTCCTCGGTGGGCCTGCTGCAGTTGTACGGCTCAGGCCCCCTGGCCATGGTCGGCACGCCGTGGATCCTGATCGGCTGCTACTTCACCGTGGCCCTGCCGTTCATGTACCGGGCCATCACCAACAACCTGCAGGCGATCAACTTGCGAGACCTGATGGACGCCGCCCAGCTCCTGGGCGCCAGCACTTGGCAGGCGGCGCTGCTGGTGGTCCTGCCAAACCTGCGCAAGGGCCTGATGGTGGCGCTGCTGCTGTCCTTCTCGTTCCTGTTCGGCGAGTTCGTGTTCGCCAACATCCTGGTGGGCACCCGCTACGAAACCCTGCAGGTGTACCTGAACAACATGCGCAACAGCAGCGGCCACTTCACCAGTGCCCTGGTGATCTCCTACTTCTTCTTCGTACTGGTCCTGACCTGGGCCGCCAACATCCTGAACAGGGACAAGAGCCAATGAGCTTCGTCGACGTGCAACACCTGCAAAAGCATTACGCGGGCACCACGGTGTTCAGCGATATCAACTGCCAGATCCACAAGGGCGAGTTCGTCACCCTGCTGGGCCCCTCCGGCTGCGGCAAGTCCACCCTGCTGCGCTGCATCGCCGGGCTGACGCCGGTGGATGCCGGCAAGATTCTCCTCGACGGCCAGGACATCGTGCCCCTGAGCCCGCAGAAACGCGGGATCGGCATGGTGTTCCAGAGCTATGCGCTGTTTCCCAACATGACCGTGGAACAGAACGTCGCCTTCGGCCTGCGCATGCAGAAGGTCAACGCCGACGACAGCCACAAGCGGGTCAGCGAAGCCCTGCAACTGGTGGAGCTCAAGGACTTCGCCAGCCGCTATCCGCACCAGCTGTCCGGCGTCCAGTGCCAGCGAGACGCCCTGGCCCGTTCC
>NZ_JBJJLO010000048.1:0-44464 GCF_046230915.1 Pseudomonas sp. KCJK8993 | reverse complement strand
GATCAGAAGGGCACTCGACCATGATTCAAGATCCCGTCCTGGGTGACTTCCTGCGGCGTATTCCCAAGACCGACCTGCATATCCATCTGCTGGGCGCCATTCGCCCGGATACCCTCGTGGCCCTGGGGCGTAAGCATGGCCTGTCGTTGCCGGCCGGTGACGCGCGGCAAATCTATCGATACCGGGACTTTCCAGGCTTCCTGAATGTCCTGCGCCTGGCCGGGCAATGCCTGGTGGACCGGGAGGACTTTGCCCGGGTGGCCTACGAACTGTTGGAAGACGCCCACCGCAAGGGCAATTGCCGGCACCTGGAGTTGTCGTTCAACCCCACGGTGTTCCTCGATAACCAGGTGCGCTACCGCGTGGTGGTGGATGGCCTGATCGACGGCATGAACGCCGCCCGGAGCGATTTCGCCATGTCCAGCTTGCTGGTTCCCTGTATCGACCGCGAACGTCCGGCAGGGGTGGCCCGGGCCATGGTCGAGCAAGTGCTGGAGCATCGACGTGACGAAGTGGCCGGCATCGGCATGGACTTCGCCGAGGGCAAGGGGCCGCCGCAACGGTTCATCGAGGCCTACCAACTGGCGGCGCGCCATGGCCTGCGGCGCACCGCCCATGTCTGCGAGGACAACCAGCCCCTGGCGCTGGCGCCGCCCACTCACCTGCGGACCTGCATCGAGGCGCTGGCCTGCGATCGCGTCGACCATGGCTACAACCTGCTGGCCGACCCGGAAGCGGTGATTGCGGCCCGGGAGCAGGGCATTGCCTTCAACGTCACCGTGTGCACCGCCAAGAAAAGCAACCTGGGCAACCGCATGGACGCAATCAAGCTGATGCACGATGCCGGCCTGCGCTTGAACATCGGTACCGACGATCCCTACCTGCACCACACCGACCTGGAACACTCCTGGGCCAAACTGTTCAGCCACTGCGGCTGGGGTATCCACCAGGCTCGCCAGCTGGCCCTGGCCGGGGTCGATGCCTGCTGGCTGGATGCTGCTGCCAAGCGGACGTTGCATGAGACGTTCTCCCGGGAAATCGACCGGCTCATCGTCCAGGTCTGGTCCCGGATCAAGCCGCCCTACATCGGCGAACGGGCCGCCTAGGCCAAGCTGTCGCGACGTTCGGGAGTCATCATGATGAGCCATGCCAAGCCCCGGCACCTGCGCCGCTCACAGTGGACGGCGGTGGTGCTGTTGATGTTGATGGGCATCGTCAATTATTTCGACAGAAGCACGGTGGCGATCGCCAACCATTTGTTGAGCGCCGACCTGTCGCTGTCCGCCACGCAGATGGGCTGGATTTTCTCGGCCTTCTCCTGGGCCTATGCCTTTGCGCAATTGCCCAGTGGGGCCCTGGTGGACCGCAAGGGGGCGCGACTGGTGCTCGGCTGGGCCCTGGCGGCATGGTCCGCGGCCCAGGCGGTCTGTGGCCTGGCCACCTCGATGTCGCAGTTGCTGGTGGCGCGGGTCTGCCTGGGCGTCGGCGAGTCACCGCAATACACCGGCGGGGTCAAGGTGGTCAGCGACTGGTTCCCGGTGAGCGAACGCGGCCTGCCCACCGGTGCGTTCCTGGCTTCCACCACCCTGGGCTCGATGATTGCGCCGCCGTTGCTGACCAGCTTGATGGTCACTTTCGGCTGGCGCGGCATGTTCGTCATCATGGGCGTGGTGGGCGGCTCGCTGGCGGTGGTCTGGCTGGTGGTTTATCGCGATCGCAACGAGGGGCGGCTCGGCCCCGAGGACCAGGCCTACTTCCAGGACGACACCGAGGTAGCGGTGCCCAAGGCCAGCTTCGCCGACTGGAAGGGCTTGTTCCTGCATCGCACCACCTGGGGCATCGCCCTGGGGTTCGTCGGCGTGATGTACATGGTGCTGCTGACCCTGGCCTGGTTGCCCGGGTACCTGGCCGGAGAGCGCCAATTGGGCGTGGAAGGCACCGGCTGGGTGCTGACCATTCCCTACCTGTTCGCGACACTGGGCATGTTCAGCAGTGGCTGGGTGGCCGATCGCTTGATCGCAGCCGGTACCAGTCCCATCGCCAGCAGGAAGCTGCCATTGATCGCCGGCTTGTTGGGCGGCGCGTTGTTCTGCGTGCCTTCGGTGTTCGTCGACAGCATCGTTGCCTGCATCGCCTACCTGTCGCTGGCGATGTTCTTCGTCAACTTGGCGGGTGGTTCGGCCTGGGGCCTGGTGAGCGTGGCGGCGCCGCCCCAGCTGGTGGCGTCGCTGGGCAGCATCCAGAATTTCATCGGCTTTTTCGGCGGCTCGTTCGCCCCGGTGGTGAGCGGCTGGATCATCGACCGTACCCACTCCATTGCCCTGGCCTTCGTATTGGCGGCGGGCGTGGCCTGCCTGTCGGCCTTGGCCTATTTCCTCTTGGTCGACCGGCCGATAGCCGCCACGGGCGACCAGGGCCCCACTCAACGCAATGAACCCGACGTGATAATAAAAACAGGAGCCTGATCCGATGTTACCGACCACCCTTACCCACGATTTCATCAAGGGCCTGCCGAAGGCCGAATTGCACCTGCACCTGGAGGGCACGCTGGAGCCCGAACTGAAGCTGGCCCTGGCAGAGAGGAACCGGGTCGATATCGGCCAAACCACCATCGAGGAGATCAAGCGCAGCTACAGGTTCGATTCGCTGTCGTCATTCCTGCAGGTGTACTACCCGGCGATGAACGTCCTGCAGCAGGAGGAGGACTTCTATCAATTGGCCATGGCCTACCTGCACAAGGCCCGGGAACACAATGTCCGCTATGTCGAGCTGTTCTTCGATCCCCAGGCCCACACCAGCCGTGGCATCGCTTTCGAAACCGTCATCAACGGCTATCACCGGGCTGTCCGCGAGAGCCGTGCCCTTGGCGTGGAAACCGCCCTGGTCATGTGCTTTTTGCGGGACATGTCCGCACAGTCGGCCGCCGACACCCTGGAACAGGCCTTGGTGCACCGGGACAAGATCCTCGGGGTCGGCCTGGACTCCGACGAGAACGGCAACCCGCCAAGCAAATTCCGCGAGGTGTTCGGCAAGGCCAGGCAGGCGGGTTTCCACCTGACCATGCATTGCGACATCGACCAGCACAATTCCATCGGCAATATTCGCCAGGCCTTGCTGGACATCCAGGTCGACCGCCTGGATCACGGCACCAACATCGTCGAGGACCCGGAGCTGGTGGCCTATGTGCGGGACAAGGGGATCGGCCTGACGTGCTGCCCGGTGTCCAATGGCTTCGTCGGCGACATGAAGGGCAATGAGATCCTGCAATTGCTCAGGGCCGGGGTGAAGGTCACGGTCAACTCCGATGACCCGGCGTACTTCCAGAGCTATGTGTCCGACGACATGTTCGCCCTGGCGCAGAACTACCCGATGACCCCGGCCGAGATGGTGCAACTGGCGCGGAACTCCTTCGATGCCAGTTGGGCGTCGGCTGACAGGAAGGCTGCGTACCAGCAGGAGATTACCGACTACGTGGCGGGTTATTGAGGGAGAAGGACGGCCTGCCCGAGAATATCGGCAGGCCGGTGTTCCGCGAGCCTTTTAGGCACGCAGTCCATTGAGCAACAGGTCTGTGGCGATGTTCTCCAGGCCCAGTGATGCAACACGGCCCGCCAGGGCCGACTCTGCCAGGCCGGCGAGGGCGTAGTTGAAGAGGTCGGTCAGGCCGATCGCCGTGAGGCCGATCTTGAACAGCCCCTCTTTTTGCCCTCGGATGAAGAAGGCTTCCATGATCTGTTCATAGGTCTGCAGTTTCTGGTCGACCTCCTGTGCACGCGGGGTCTGCGGGGAGCGTCCATAGCTCAGCAGAAAGGCGCAGGCGTCCTTGTGGGCCAGGTGGTTGTGCACCAGCCTGGAGAAGGCCTCCACCAACGGCAAGCTATCCTGCAGGGCTGATTGCGCGGCCTCCAGCATGGTGCTGACGCAGCGCTCGCGCAGTGTGTCGATCAGCTCTTCGCGCGTCTTGGCGTATCGGTAGAGGGTGGTCTTGCCGATGCGTACGGTTGTAGCCAGCTCCTGCAGGGAGGCACGTGGATTACGAGCCAAGGCAATGACGAGTTCGCTGATGACGTGCTCGTCAATGACTGCTGTTCGCATGTGAGTTCCTTCCTTCACTGGGACAAACGCAAAAGTCTACATGGCCAGTCGGTGATTGGGGCAAATTGGCGGATACCGCGCTATCGGTTCCCCATAGCGCGGCATTGCGGGTTCAGTACCAGGCACCTCCCAGCGCCCGGTACAGGGCAACCAGTGCCAGTTGCTGCTCAGTGCTGATCCGGATCAGGCCGAGCTGATCATTGAAGTGGCTGCGCTGGGCCTCCAGGTAACGCAGGTGATTGTCCACGCCCCGCTCGTAGCGAGCCTTGGCCAGGACCAGGGCCTCGCCACTGGCTCCGGCCAGTTCGTTTCTTGCCTGGACCTCCCGGTGCAGGGTGTCGGTGGCATCCAACGCATCGGCCACTTCCCGGAACGCGGTTTGTACGGTCTGTTCGTAGCTGGCCACGGCGGAGTCCTTGCGTACCTTGGCCAGGTCCAGGTTGGCGCGGTTGCGCCCGCCGTGGAACAGAGGCAGCTCCAGGTTCGGGATGAAGGTCCAGGCACGCGAGCCGCCGTCGAACAGCCGAGACATCTCGGTACTGGAACTGCCGAAGGAGCCGGTCAGGGTGATACGCGGGAAGAACGCCGCCCGGGCGGCTCCGATATCGGCATTCCTGGCCCTTAGTACATGTTCGCTGGCGAGGATGTCGGGGCGTTGCTCCAGCAACTGCGAGGGTGCCCCGGGGGAGAGTTGCTGGAGGATGCGCCTCTGCTCGCCCGGTCGGGTGGGCAACAGCTTGGCAGCATCCTGTGTACCCACCAGCAGGACCAGGGCATTGCGTGCCTGGCGCAGCAGGCGTTCGCTGTTTTCCAGGTCGGCCCTGGCATGTTCCACCAGGCCACGTGCTTCCTGAAAGTCCAGGGCGGTAGCCGTACCGTTGGCCAGCTGTTGCCTGACCAGATTCAGCGAAGCTTGGCGTGCCAGGAGAGTCTGGTGGGTCAGCAGGCGTTGACGCTGGGCTCCCTCCAGATTGAGATAGCCTTGGATTGTCTCGGCAATCAGGGCAATGCGTGCGCTTGCTGCCGTTTCTTGTGCTGCCAGGAAGTGCTCCAGTGCCGAGTCGCTCAGGCTGTTGAGCCGGCCGAACAGATCCAGTTCATATTCGGGGAGACTCAAGCCGACCTTGTAGCTGGATGCGACGCCTTCCTTGCCTGAGCTGGAAAGGTCGGCTGGCACATGGGCGCGATGGGCACTGGCATCGGCGTTCAGCGATGGCAGGCGTTCACTGCGCTGGATGCGGTATTGCGCCCTGGCAGCCTCGATATCCAGCAGGGTCTGGCGGAGCGAGCGGTTGTTGCCCAGCGCCGTCTCGACCACCTTGAGCAAGTGCGGGTCGGTGATGAACGCCCGATATCCCTGGTGCCGAGCCTGGCCTGGGGATACCTGCTCCGGCGACTGTGGCCATTGCTCGGCCACGGGCAAGCCCGGGCGTTGGTGCTCGGGCGCCAGCGAGCAGCCGGCGAGTGCCAGGAGCAAAGCCACCAGGGCTGGGTGTTGGTGATGAATACGTGTCACCGGAGTTACTCCTTCAGTGCTTCTGGAACCGTGTCGTTTGGCTGCTGCATGGGCCGCTTCCTGGGCAACAGGCCCAGGACCGAGACGAAGAAGATCGGTACGAGTATCACCCCCAGGAAGGTGGCTGAGATCATCCCGCCAATGACCCCGGTCCCGATCGCCTTCTGGCTGGCTGCGCCGGCGCCGACGGCCAGAGTCAGGGGTATCACGCCGAGGATGAAGGCCATCGAGGTCATGATGATCGGGCGAAAGCGCAGGCGCGCCGCCTCAACGGCTGCCTCCTTCAATGAGCGGCCTTGTTCGAGCAGATCCTTGGCGAACTCGACGATCAGGATCGCGTTCTTAGCCGCCAGCCCGATGATGGTGATCAGTCCCACCTTGAAATAGACGTCGTTGGGCATGCCGGCGATGGTCACCGCAGCCACGGCACCGAGGGCTCCGATGGGAACGATGAGCATGACACTCATGGGAATGGCCCAGCTCTCGTAGAGCGCCACCAGCAGCAGGAACACCACGACAACCGCTAGAAGCAGCAACTGACCGGCCTGTCCGCTGGCGACTTTTTCCTGATAGGACAGGCCGGTCCACTCGTAGCCGATCCCGGCGGGTAGCTGGCTGGCCAGCTTCTCCATCTCCGCCATGGCCTCACCGGTGCTGGTGCCCGGCGCGGCATCGCCGGCAATCTTGATGCTGGGGTAGGCGTTGTACCTGACGATCTGCACCGGGCCTTCTTCCCATTTCAGCGTTACGAAGGCGCTCAGTGGCACAAGGTTGCCGCTGCTGTTGCCGACATAGAGATTGAGGATGGTCTCTGGCCGGACCCGGTCCTCGGCCCGGGCTTGGATCACTACCCGTTGCTGGCGTCCGGCATTGGAGAAGTCGTTGATCACCGCAGACCCGAAGGCATTGGCCAGCGCGTTGCTGATGGCGTCGAAACCCACCCCCATGGCCTGGGCTTTTTCTCGATCGATGGCTACGCGCAATTGTGGTGCTTCGTTCAGTCCTTCCATCATGGCGTAGAGGATCTTCGGGTTGGCGTTGGCTTTTTCCAGCAATTGGTCCCGTGCTTCGAGCAAGGCTTCACGTCCGACGTTGCCGCGATCCTGCAAGCGCAGGGCAAAGCCTCCGGAATTGCCAAGGCCTTCGATGGGCGGCGGACTGATCGCCAGTACAGTGCCGTCCGATGCCTGGGCAAAACGTTCGTTGAGTTTCTGGGTTTCGACGGCAGCGGATTGTTCGGTGTCGCGTTCGGCCCAATCCTTGAGGCTAGGGAAAATCAGCGCGGCATTCTCGCCCATCCCCGAGAAGCTGTAGCCCATCAAGAGGAACGTGGACGCCGTGGCGGGGCGAGCTAGCAGGTACTGTTCCAGTTCGTCGCTGACGGCCGATGTGCGCTCGCGGGTGGCTCCGGGCGGCAACTGGATGTCGACGATCGTATAACCCTGGTCTTCGTTGGGCACGAATGATTCCGGGAGCCGCAGGTAGGTCAGGCCCAGCACTGCCAAGAGGCCCGCGTAGATCAGCATGTAGCGCCCGGTCTGTTTCACCAGGCGAGTGTTGAGCACGCTGTAGCGCTCGGTCAGGGCAGCGAAATACCGATTGAACGCGCCGAAGAACCCGCGCTTTGGCTCATGGCCGTGAATCACCGGCTTGAGTAGGGTGGCGCAGAGTGCGGGGGTGAAGGTCAGGGCGAGGAAGCCGGAGAACAGGATGGAAATGGCCAGCGAGATGGAGAATTGCCGGTAGATCACCCCTACCGACCCCCCCATCAGGGCCAGCGGCAGGAACACCGCGGCCAGGACCAGGGTGATCCCGATGATGGCGCCGGACACTTGTTGCATCGCCTTGGCCGTGGCCTCGACCGGAGACAGGCCCTCCTCGGCCATGATCCGCTCGACGTTCTCCACCACCACGATGGCGTCGTCTACCAGGATGCCGATGGCCAGTACCATGCCGAACATGGTCATCATGTTCACCGAGAAGCCCAGCAGGTACATCACGCCCAAGGTGCCCAGCAGGCACACCGGCACCACGATGGCCGGGATCAGGGTGTAGCGCAGGTTCTGCAGGAACAGGAACATCACCAGGAACACCAGAACCATCGCCTCGAGCAGCGTGTAGATGACTTTCTCGATCGCGACCTTGACGAATCTGGAAGTGTCGTAGGGCACGACGAACTCGACGTTGTCCGGAAAGTACGGGGATAGTTCGGCGAGGCGTGTCTTGACGGCCTCGGCGGTGGCCAGGGCGTTGGCACCTGGCGACAATTGCACGGCGCTGCCTACGGCAGGTTGTCCGTTGAGGCGGGTGGCAAAACTGTAGTCCTGGCTACCAATCTCCACACGTGCCACGTCGCGGAGCTTGACCTGGGAACCATCGGTGTTGGCCCGCAAGACGATTTCGCCGAATTCGGCTGGCGTGCTCAGGGTGCCCTTGACCGCCAGGGTCGCGGTGACCTGTTGTTTGCCGGGTGTTGGCGCGGCGCCGAAGCTGCCAGCGGGGACTTCGACGTTCTGGGCTTTGATCGCGTTGCTCACGTCGTCGATGGACAACCCGAAGCCGATCAGCTTCTGGGTATCGACCCAGACTCGCATGGCCCCCTCTGCGGCAAAGAACTGCAGCTTGCCGACTCCCTGCAAGCGGCGGATCTCCGGGTTGATGGTGCGCGCCATGTAGTCCGCCAGGGCGCTGGTGTCATCGCCGGCTTGACTGTTCTTGTACTTGAGGGCGTAGATCATCAGGAAGCCGGAAGTGGTCTGCTCGACCTCCAGCCCTTGAGTGAGCACCGGTTGGGGTAGCCTGGCCTCTGCCTGCTTCAGGCGATTCTGCACGTCGACCTGGGCCAGGTCCGGATCGGTTCCCGGACTGAAGGTCACGATGATTTCGGCCACGCCGTTGGAGTTACTGGCGGACTCGAAATAGAGCAGGCCCTTGGCGCCGCTGAGTTCTTCCTCGATGACACTGGTAACGGAGTTGGTCAGCGTCGTGGCGGAGGCGCCAGGATAGGTTGCATAAATGTTGATCTGTGGTGGGGCGACATCCGGGTATTGCGCCACTGGCAAGGAGGGGATCAGCAAAAGCCCGAACATCGAGATGAACAGGGCCACGACCCAGGCAAAGTTGGGACGCTGGATAAAAAACGCAGGCATGGTGGGTTCCTCTGCTTCTTGCCGCTTCAGTCAGTCGACGTCTGTCGCGGATGATTTGCCGAAGGCGTGAGGTTGACCTTGTCGCCTGCGCTCAGGCCGTCCAGGTTGCTCACCACCACCAGCTCGCCGGTCTTCAGACCCTCGGTGATGTGCCAGCGTGATGCATGCATGTCTCCCGTCTGGACCAGGCGTGGTTCGAGCAGATTTTCATCATTCACCACCCAGACCTGTGCCTGACCCTGCTTGTCACGCTGGATGGCCCGTTGCGGCACCAGGACCGCCTGGTGATCGGTGCCCTGGGGAGCGCTGACCCGAACATACATGCCAGGCAGCAGCAAGCGATCTTCATTGGCAAAGTGTCCGCGCAGGGTTACCTGTCCGGTACCGGGATCGACCGCTACATCGGCAAACAGCAATTCGCCTTCGCGGTTGTATCGGGTGTCGTCTATCTGTACCCGCAGGCGTTGGTCGGAGTCGGTCGAGAGTGTGCCGTCGGCCAATGCGGCCTTGAGCCTGATGGCTTGCGAGGCTGACTGGTTGAAGTCCACATAGATCGGGTCAAGCTGCTTGATCTCGGCCATTAGCGAGGCCTCGCCCTGGCCGACCAGTGCTCCCTCTGTGACCATAGCCTTGCCGATCTTGCCGGAAATAGGAGCCCTGACGTAGGCGTAGCCCAGGTTCAGTTGGGCCGTCTCCAGGTCTGCCCGTGCGCTGTGCTGTGCCGCCTTGGCGCGTTCCAGCGTGGCGACAGCGGTGTCGAAATCCTCCGAACTGATGGCATTGATCGCGACCAGAGGTTCGTAGCGCTTGACCTTCGATTGAGCATCCATGACATCGGCGCTGGCTTTTGCCAATTCACCCTGGGCCCGGGCGAGCGCCGCCTTCATGGGGGCCGGGTCGATCTCGAACAGCAGGTCTCCGCTCTTGACCTCGGCCCCTTCTTCGAAATGGCGTTTGGTGACGATACCGGCAACTCGGGCACGGATTTCCGCAACGCGTATCGGTTCGACCCGCCCGGGTAGCTGGGCGGTCAGTTGCAGTGTCTGGGAGGCGACTCTCTCGACGCTGACCAGCTTGATGGTCGGCTCTTGTGCAGGTTGCTCCTGCAGGCATCCCGCAAGGCTGGCCGGCGTCAGGCAGGTTACTAGTGCCAGGACTCGGCAGCGGACTTTGCTATCCATTTTTCCCCTCAAAGGCTTAACGGTTTAAAGGGGTGGGATGATTTCATTTGGATTTTTTTGGAGCAATATTGATCCACAATGATTTACAGTGTTTCATTTGGTGCTAAATGTTTCATGGTGCTCCCGTCAGGTGATCGGGTCACCACCGGCTAGCAGGGAGTAGGAAGTGTTCAGGAACAGCCCAGACGAGCGCACATTGCGCTTATTGGCCCAGGCCATTGCAGCTCGGCCCCACGCCACCTTGAGGGAGCTTGCAACGTTGGCGGGGATGAGCAAGGCGAGTCTCCATCGGTTCTGCGGTACGCGGGACAACTTGGTCGAGATGCTTCTCGATCATGCTTCGAAGGTGCTCAATCATCTGGTTATTGGGGCAGAGTTGCATGCCTCCAGTCCGGGTAGCGCCCTGCAACGTTTGACCGCCAGGCACCTGGAGCAGAGCGAGTTCATTCATTTCCTGATGTTCCAGACTCCCCCCGATACCTTGAGGGAGTCCAACGGTGGCGAGCGTTGGCGGGGCTATATCCAGGCCCTGGACGAGTTTTTCCTACAGGGGCAGCAAGCAGGCGCTTTCCGTATCGAGCTGTCAGCAGTGGCCATGTCGGAATTGTTCATGGCGACGGTATGGGCGGTCATCGATGCCGGGCGGCGAGGGCGGATTGCTCGTGCCGGATGCAGCCATATGATCGAGACCTTCTTCCTTTCGGGAACTGGACGGCAGCGGGGTGATTGAGACCTGTGCGGTTCAGTGACTCATATCGCTACGACCATCGCTCACCAGAGCGATGTAGCCAGGTTCACGAGTCTCGTTGGTGGAGAGCCGCTTGCCGATACCTCGCGCAGGGGAAGAATCAGCCGGTTCTATTCACCCGCCGCCCACCGCGATAGGCTCCTGGCGGAAGCCCAGTCCATTGCTTGAAGGCACGTTGGAACGCACTGGGTTCGGAGTAGCCCAGCAGGTGTGCCAGGTCTGCGACGCTCATCGTTCCGCGTGCCAGTTGGGCGCAGGCCAGGTCGCGCCGCAGGTCTTCGCGGATACCGAGGAAGCTGGTGCCCAGGCTTGCCAGCTTGCGTGCCAGGGTTTGTCGGGAAAGCCCCAGGGCCTGGGCTGCAGCGATCTCGGACAGGCTGGCGAAGGGCTCGGCCGCGCAAAGCAGGCTGCGCAGCTGGGTCTCGAGGTGGGGCGCGGGAGCTTGCGCGATCAGGGTCGGCACCAAGTGGCGGGTGAAACGTGCCACTTCCTCGGGGCGACGCATGATCGGGGCACGCAGGCTGGCCACTGGTAGTTCCAGCAGGGCCCTGGTACCGCACAGGGGCTGGTGGCCGAACAGGAAGCGCGATTGCGGGGCGAACGTGGCGAGTTGCTCGGGAAGGACAATCTGGCGCAACGGCAGGGTTTGCCCTGTGAGCCAGCTTGCGCTGTGCCAGAGCGCCAGTAGCAACATATGGGGCCAGAGCGTGGAGTCGGCCTGGGCTTTTGTTCGGGGAACCAGTACCAAGCGGGCACTGTTGAGGTCCTTTTCCAGCTGCCAGGGCCGTGCACCATCGAACAGTTGGTAAAAACGCGCTGCTTCTTCAAGAGCGTCGGCCAGGGTGGGTAGGTGCACCAGCAGTCGCAGCAATTGCGCGAAGCTTCCCAGCGGGACGGGCCGGGCGAAGAACCCGAAGGCTTCGTCGTGACTGGCTCCTACGGCCAGCCGGCTCAAGGCCCGGTAGGTGAGAGGAGCCAGCCGATGACCGTCACGCAGCATCTCCCTGGACAACCCGCAGCGTTGCAGCAGGGCGTCGTGGGTGGTTGCATCCAGGCGCAACTGGGCCAGCAGTTCGCGGGCAAAGCGGGCGGGAATGGTCGGGGCAACGATCCAGTCGGTCATGTCAGTTGAGGCAAAGCGTCATTGGCGGTTGCGCCAGGGTCCTACAAATTGATGCGACCTACCACCCGGGAGCAGCGCAATGAATAACAAGACCTTGCCCGAGCAGCACGACTACATGCACAGCGGTTATGCCAGGACCCATCCCTCGACCGCCGGCAGCCAGGAAGCCGTGGCACCGGCGCTGCTGGAAAACCTTGTCAGGGACTTGCAGCGCGATGGCTTCGTGGTGCTCGAGCGCCTGTTCGATGAGCAGCAGGTGGATGAGATGCGCAGGGCGCTTGGTGGGCTCTTTTCGCATCACACCGGACGCAATGCCTTCGAGGGCATGCGTACCCAGCGTTTGTATGCGGTGATCGCCAAGACCTTGGCTTGCAACCCTCTGGTGGAGCATCCGCTGGTGCTCGGACTGCTGGATCGGATCCTGGCACCGAACTACCTGCTGTCCCAACTGCAGGCCATCAATATCCTGCCGGGAGAGTCCGCGCAGAGCCTGCATTACGATGATGCGTTCTATCCGATGGCGCGTCCGCGGCCACCTTATGGCGCAGCCACGGTCATGGCGGTGGATGACTTCACCGCGGACAACGGCGCCACCCTGGTCATCCCCGGTAGCCATCTCTGGGATGGTCGCCTACCCACCGAGGCGGAGCGGGCCTGCGCGCAACCGGTGGTGATGCCCAAGGGATCGGTGGTGTTCTTTCTCGGCACGCTCTGGCATGGCGGTGGCGCCAATCGCAGCCAGGTACCGCGCTTGGCCCTGACGGCACAGTATTGCGAGCCCTGGGCACGCCAGCAGGAGAACTTCAGCCTGTCGATCCCGCGCGATACCGTGCGCCAGTGCAGCGAACACATCCAGCGTTTGCTGGGCTACTCGATCCATGCGCCGTTCATGGGCATGGTCAATGGCATGCATCCCAAGCGGGTACTGGAGGAGCCCTCCAGCTTGGGCGCCGACTGAGTGCCAATGGCCGTTGGCCCGGTCGAGCCGCTAGCCGGGCCAACAGCGTTTTGCCCGTCAGTCGGTATGCACTGTGAAGATCAGCCGGCGGACAGAATAAACTTTTGAATACCCGGGATATTCTGTAGCCTTGCGCGGCTCCAACGTTGTCCGTGCCTGATGAACTCACTCTCCCGGCGGGGCCCTGAGCGGTCCGGAGCCGGTGGTATACTCGACTTTCGCGCCCAAGCGCCTGCAGGTCTTGCGAACATGACGCAAATTTCCGAACGCCTTCTGGTTCAAGCCCACCTCGACGCCAAGCAACCCGTGCCGTTGAGTGCCGAGCAAGAAGCCCATTTCCGTACCGCCATCGCGGCTGAGCTCAAGGCCCAGGACGCGGTGCTGGTTGCCCACTTCTATTGCGATCCGGTGATCCAGGCCCTGGCCGAAGAGACCGGTGGCTGTGTTTCCGACTCCCTGGAAATGGCCCGTTTCGGCAATGCCCATCCGGCCAAGACCGTGGTGGTGGCCGGGGTGCGCTTCATGGGCGAGACGGCGAAGATCCTCAACCCCGAAAAACGCGTGCTCATGCCGACCCTGGAAGCCACCTGTTCCCTGGACCTGGGGTGCCCGGTGGATGAGTTCTCGGCGTTCTGCGACCAGCATCCCGAGCGCACCGTGGTGGTGTATGCCAACACCTCCGCTGCGGTGAAGGCCCGGGCCGACTGGGTGGTGACTTCCAGCTGCGCCCTGGAGATCGTCGAGAGCCTGATGGACAACGGCGAGAAGATCATCTGGGGGCCCGACAAGCACCTGGGCACCTACATCCAGCGCCAGACCGGCGCCGACATGCTGCTGTGGGACGGTGCCTGCATCGTCCACGAAGAGTTCAAGTCCAAGCAGCTCGAAGACATGCGGGCGTTGTATCCGGATGCGGCGATCCTGGTGCACCCGGAGTCGCCCAGCTCGGTGATCGAACTGGCCGATGCGGTGGGTTCCACCAGCCAGTTGATCGCTGCGGCGCAGCGCCTGCCGAACAAGACCTTCATCGTCGCCACCGACCGCGGCATTTTCTACAAGATGCAGCAGCTGTGTCCGGACAAGGTGTTCATCGAGGCACCTACTGCGGGCAACGGCGCGGCCTGCCGCAGTTGTGCCCACTGTCCGTGGATGGCCATGAACACCCTGGAGCGTACCCTGCATTGCCTGCAGCAGGGCAGCAACGAGATCCATGTGGACCCGGCGCTGATCCCCAACGCCATCCGCCCGCTCAAGCGCATGCTGGATTTCACCCAGGCCGCGCGGATGAAGCTGGCCGGCAACGCCTGAGGCTGTTGTCACGGACAAGAAAACGCCCCGATCCGTCGGGGCGTTTTTCATTGGGGACGGATTATTTCTTCCGCTTGGGGATGCGCACCAACTGGGTGTTGGAATAGATGTCGTGCCAGCTGCGTTTCTGCTTGTCCACCAGCACCCAGAAAAAGCCCAGGCCGGCACATAGCCAGGAGGCGATGGACACCATGAAGCGCAGCAGCGCTTGCCACAGGCTGATACGGCTGCCGTCGGCGTTCTGTACCCGGATGCCCCAGACCTGCATGCCCAGGGTCTGGCCGGAGTGGGTCCAGAACTTGGCGAAGAAACCGAACAGCACGAACAACAGGACCGTGGAGTACAGCGGATCACCATCCAGGGCCCCGGACTCGGTCAGGGCGCGCATGCGGGTTTCGCCAATGATCTGCATCTGGATCAGCTTGTAGATGCCGCCCGTGACGATCAGCAGGGCGACGCACAACAGGAAGTCATAGAACATCGCTGCCAGGCGACGGCCCAGGCCGGCGGCGGGGTATTCGCCCTGGGGGCTTAGCAGGTGTTTGGGCATGACAGGCTCTCGTCTGGAAAAAGAAGCCATTTTACGGATTTGCGCGCACAAAAAAGCCCCTGATGTCAGCATCAGGGGCTTTTTCGTTGCAGACGATTAAGCTTCAGCTTGTACTTCGTCAGCCTGCATGCCTTTCTGGCCTTGCACAGCGATGAAGGTCACTTTCTGGCCTTCTTTCAGGCTCTTGAAGCCGTTACCTTGAATGGCGCGGAAGTGTACGAACAGATCCGGACCGCTCTCTGGAGTGATAAAACCAAAACCTTTCTCGTCGTTAAACCACTTGACGGTACCGCTCTGACGTTGGGACATTTCTTATTTCCTTTGACGCTAAAAAATTAATGACAGTCTCTTCCTTGGGGAAGAGTACTGGGCTGGGTTGCAGGAAAGTAAGAGACGTCGAACGGGTGTAGCAAACTTGTTAGCTACTGCCCAGGTCACGATTCCAAGCGACCCATGCAAACACAGTGGGGAGACTCTACGCCAACTATGGGAGAAAAAACAAGCCCCGCGAAGCCCCGGTTTTACACAGCTTGCCGAGGTTTGGCGGAACTAGCGTGCACGGCTTATTCGATAGAGTTGTTCAATTGTTTTCGAGCGTTATAAGTGCCTTTCAGTATCGAAAATATGCACTGTTTTATGGCGGTGGCGTTACAGATTAGTGCACTTTTAACGCAACCGCGTTACTTATAGAAACAGTCGTTTAGCCGCGATAGTAGCGTTGAGGCACGAATGGCATTTTGCTTACAAGCATTGGCACCTTTTTCCCACGAACTATTGCGCAAACCTGCGTGTCGAGCGCTGTGTACCGGATATCCAGGTAACCCATGGCCAGCGGGCCGCCCAGGGTCGGGCCGAAACCGCCGCTGCAGACACTGCCGATGATATTGCCGTCGGCATCGACGATTTCCGCACCTTCGCGAACCGGCGTGCGCTCCTGGGGCAGCAGGCCGACACGCTTGCGCGCCACGCCCTCTTGCTGCTGGGCGAAGATCACTGCGGCACCGGGGAAGCCACCCGCCCGTGGGCCATCGGCCCGACGGGCCTTGGAGATGGCCCAGAGCAGGCTGGCCTGGATCGGCGTGGTCTGTTCGTTCATGTCATGGCCATAGAGGCAAAGGCCGGCTTCCAGGCGCAGCGAATCGCGGGCGCCGAGGCCGATCGGGGCCACTTCCGGTTCGGCCAGCAGGGCGCGGGCGATCTTCTCGGCCTGGGCCGTGGGGATCGAGATTTCGAAGCCGTCTTCGCCGGTGTAGCCCGAACGACTGACGAAGCAGTCGACGCCCAGCAGCGTCACCGGCTTGAACTGCATGAAGGTCATCTGCGCCACTTGCGGCGCCAGGCGCGCCAGCACGGTGACTGCCGCCGGGCCTTGCAGGGCCAGCAGGGCACGCTCCTCGAACAGCGGCTGGATCTCGCACTGCTCGCCAATGTGCCGGCGCAGGTGGGCCAGGTCCTGGTCCTTGCAGGCGGCGTTGACCACCAGGAACAGTTGCTCGTCGCCCAGGTTGGCCACCATCAGGTCGTCGAGAATGCCGCCTTGTTCATTGGTGAACATGGCGTAGCGCTGCATGCCCACCGGCAGGTCGATGATATCCACCGGCACCAGGGTCTCCAGGGCCTGGGCGGCGTTGGCGCCGCGCAGCAGGATCTGGCCCATGTGGGACACATCGAACAGCCCGGCCTGCTCGCGGCTGTGCTGGTGTTCCTTCATCACGCCCAATGGGTACTGCACCGGCATGTCGTAGCCGGCGAACGGCACCATGCGCGCGCCGAGTTCCAGGTGCAGGCTGTGCAATGGGGTTTTCAACAGTGTTTGGGTGGACATGGCGACTCCTGAAAAATGGACCGAGACCCAGTGTGGGTATCAGCACTCGATGATGTTCACGGCCAGACCGCCACGGGCGGTCTCCTTGTATTTGCTTTTCATGTCGGCGCCGGTCTGGCGCATGGTGCGGATGACCTTGTCCAGGGACACGAAGTGCTGCCCGTCTCCGCGCAAGGCCATGCGCACCGCGTTGATGGCTTTCACCGAACCCATGGCGTTGCGCTCGATGCAGGGCACCTGCACCAGCCCGCCGATGGGATCGCAGGTCAGCCCGAGGTTGTGCTCCATGCCGATTTCCGCGGCGTTCTCCACTTGCTGCACGCTGCCGCCCAGGACTTCGCACAGGGCACCGGCGGCCATCGAGCAGGCCACGCCCACTTCACCCTGGCAGCCGACTTCGGCGCCGGAGATCGAGGCGTTTTCCTTGTACAGGATGCCGATGGCGGCGGCAGTCAGGAGAAAACGCACCACCCCGTCCTCGTTGGCCCCGGGAATGAAGCGCATGTAGTAGTGCAGGACCGCCGGGATGATGCCGGCCGCGCCGTTGGTGGGGGCGGTGACCACCCGACCGCCATTGGCGTTTTCCTCGTTGACCGCCAGGGCGTAGAGGTTGACCCAATCCAGTACCGACAGCGCATCGCGCAGCGCGGCTTCCGGGTGCTTGCACAACTGCCGGTACAGGGCCGGGGCCCGGCGCTTGACCTTGAGCCCGCCAGGCAATATCCCTTCATGCCGGCAGCCGGCATCCACGCAATCCTGCATGACCTGCCAGATCTTCAGCAGGCCCTCGCGGGTCTGGGCTTCCGGGCGCCAGGCGCTTTCGTTGCCCAGCATCACCTGGCTGATGGACAGGCCGTAGGTGCTGCAATGCTGCATCAGCTCCCGGGCGGTCTTGAAAGGAAAGGTCAGTGGCGTGGCGTCCTCGACGATGCGGTCGGCGCCGGCGGCGTCTTCATCGACGACGAAACCTCCGCCCACGGAGTAGTACTCGCGGCTGCGGATCTGCAATCCGGCGCTATCGAAGGCACGGAAGATCATGCCGTTGGGGTGATAGGGCAGGGGCTTGCGGATCAGCGCCAGGTGTTCTTTCTCGTTGAACGCGATGCGCTGTTCGCCGAGCAGGTTGATGCTTGCGCTGCTGCGTATCGCGTGCAGGCGAGCGCCGATGCTTTCGGTATCCACGGTGTCCGGGTGTTCGCCTTCCAGGCCCAGCAGCACGGCCTTGTCGCTGCCGTGGCCCTTGCCGGTGGCGCCCAGCGAGCCATACAGCTCGACCTTGACGCTGGCGGTGGCGGCCAGCAGCTGTTCACGGCGCAAGCCCTCGACGAAGCGCGCGGCTGCGCGCATCGGGCCGACGGTGTGGGAGCTGGAGGGGCCGATGCCGATCTTGAACAGGTCGAACACGCTCAGGGACATGTTGGTTCTCCGGTTTCTTGTTATAGCGGCAGCTGTAAGCCGCAAGCCGCAAGCCGCAAGTCAGAAGTCGGGCAACTCTTGCTTGCAGCTTGAGGCTATTAGCTTGTGGCTGCCTTAAGCGTAGTTTTCGATCGACGGGCAGGCGCACACCAGGTTGCGGTCGCCGAACACGTTGTCGACCCGGCCCACCGGTGGCCAGTACTTGCCTTCGACCAGCGACGCCACCGGATACACCGCCTGCTCGCGGCTGTACGGGTGCGTCCACTCGCCCACCAGTTCCGCCGCAGTGTGCGGAGCGTTCTTCAGTGGATTGTCATCCTTGTCCAGGGTGCCGTTCTCCACGGCGCGGATCTCCTCGCGGATGCGGATCATGGCGTCGCAGAAACGATCCAGTTCTTCCTTGGACTCGCTTTCGGTCGGTTCGATCATCAGCGTGCCGGCCACCGGGAACGACATGGTCGGGGCATGGAAGCCGAAGTCGATCAGGCGCTTGGCCACGTCGTCGACGCTGATGCCGCTGCTGTCCTTGAGTGGACGCAGGTCGAGGATGCATTCGTGGGCCACCAGGCCGTTGCTACCGGTATAGAGCACGGGGTAGTGCTCTTCCAGGCGCCGGGCGATGTAGTTGGCGCTGAGGATCGCCAATTGCGAGGCACGCTTGAGCCCGGCACCGCCCATCATGCGGATGTACATCCAGGTGATCGGCAGGATGCTGGCGCTGCCGAAAGGCGCGGCGCTGACGGCGCCCTGCTTGTTGTCCAGCACCGCGTGGCCCGGCATGAACGGTGCCAGGTGCGACTTGACGCCGATCGGGCCGACACCCGGGCCGCCACCGCCATGGGGAATGCAGAAGGTCTTGTGCAGGTTCAGGTGGGACACGTCGCCGCCGAACTTGCCCGGGGCGCAGAGGCCGACCATGGCGTTCATGTTGGCGCCGTCGATGTACACCTGGCCGCCATTGTCATGAATGATGCCGCAGATCTCGCGGATGCCTTCCTCGAACACGCCGTGGGTCGACGGGTAGGTGATCATCAGCGCGGCCAGGTGCTCACGATGCTCGATGGCCTTGGCTCGCAGGTCCTCGATATCCACGTTGCCCCGGGCGTCGCAGGCGGTGACCACCACGCGCATGCCGGCCATGTTGGCGGTGGCCGGGTTGGTGCCGTGGGCCGAGGATGGAATCAGGCAGATATCGCGGCGGCCTTCGCCACGGCTCTGGTGATAGGCACGGATCGCCAGCAGGCCGGCGTACTCGCCCTGGGAGCCGGCGTTGGGCTGCAGCGACACGGCGTCATAGCCCGTGGCGGCGCAGAGCATCGCCTCCAGTTCGTCGGTCAGTTGCTGGTAGCCGGCGCTTTGCTCGGTCGGGGCGAAGGGGTGCAACGCGCCGAACTCGGCCCAGGTGATCGGGATCATCTCGCTGGCGGCGTTGAGCTTCATGGTGCACGAGCCCAGCGGGATCATGGTGCGATCCAGGGCCAGGTCCTTGTCCGCCAGCTTGCGCAGGTAGCGCATCAGCTCGGTTTCCGAGTGGTAGCGGTTGAACACCGGGTGGCTGAGGATCGCCGACTGGCGTACCAGCGCCGCTGGAATGCGGCTGGAGACGGCCTGGGCCACGCTGGCGAAGTCCGGTACCGGCTTGCCTTCGGCCAGCAGCTGCCACAGGGTTTCGACGTCGGCCTGGGAGCAGGTCTCGTCCAGGGACAGGCCCAGGCGCTCGGCGTCGATCACCCGCAGGTTGATGCGCTGCGCACGCGCTTGTTCATGCAATGCGCCAGTGCGGGCGCCGGTGTGCAGGCTCAGGGTATCGAAGAAGTCCTGCTGTTCCGGGGCCAGGCCGAGTTGCGCCAGGCCCTGGGCGAGGATCGCGGTCAGCTGGTGGATGCGCTGGGCGATCTGCACCAGGCCCTTGGGACCATGGTACACGGCATACATGCTGGCGATGTTGGCCAGCAGGACCTGGGCGGTGCAGATGTTGCTGGTGGCCTTCTCGCGACGGATGTGCTGTTCGCGGGTCTGCATGGCCAGGCGCAGCGCCGGCTTGCCGAAACGGTCCACCGAGACGCCGACCAGGCGGCCAGGCATGTCGCGCTTGAACGCATCGCGCGTGGAGAAATAGGCCGCGTGCGGGCCACCGAAGCCCAGTGGCACGCCAAAGCGCTGGGCGCTGCCGATGGCTACGTCGGCGCCGAATTCGCCCGGCGGGGTCAACAGGGTCAGGGCCAGCAGGTCGGCGGCCACGGCCACCAGGGCATTGGCCCCATGGAAACGTTCGGCCAGCTCACGGTAGTCGAACAGGTCGCCATTGCTGGCCGGGTATTGCAGCAGGGCGCCGAAGAACGGGCTGACATCGGTCAGCTGGCGTTCGTCGCCCACCACCACTTCGATGCCCAGGGGTTCGGCGCGGGTGCGCAGTACGTCCAGGGTCTGCGGGTGGCAATGCACGGAGGCGAAGAAGGCATGGCTGCCCTTGTTCTTGCTCAGGCGCTTGCAGAAGGTCATGGCCTCGGCGGCGGCGGTGCCTTCGTCGAGCAAGGATGCGTTGGCGATCGGCAGGCCGGTCAGGTCGCTGATCAGGGTCTGGAAGTTCAGCAGGGCTTCCAGGCGGCCTTGGGAGATCTCTGGCTGGTATGGGGTATAGGCGGTGTACCAGGCCGGGTTTTCCAGCAGGTTGCGCAGGATCGGCGAAGGCGTATGGCAGCTGTAGTAGCCCTGGCCGATGTAGGTCTTGAACAGCTGGTTGTTGGCGGCGATGGCCTTGATCGAAGCCAGGGCATCGGCTTCGCTCTGGCCGGCGCCGAGTTCCAGCACGCTGGTGCCCTTGATGCTCTCGGGGATCACGCTGGCGCTCAGGGCTTCCAGGGAGTCGAAGCCCAGGCGGTTGAGCATGGCTTGCTCGTCGTCCTGGCGTGGGCCGATATGGCGGCTGATGAATTCGTTGGCGGTGGTGAGGTTGACGGTCATCACGGATTCCTCAGGCTTGGGCGTTGGCTTTGATCAGGCGGTCGTAGGCGTCCTGGTCGAGCAGTTGGCCAACAGTGCCGGCATCGGCAGGAATGAAGCGGAAGAACCAGCCTTCGCCCAGCGGGTCTTCGTTGACCAGTTCCGGGCGGTCTTCCAGGGCCGGGTTGATGGCGACCACTTCGCCGTCCAGGGGCATGTACACGCCGCTGGCAGCCTTCACCGATTCCACGGTGGCGGCTTCGGCGCCCTTGTCGTAGCCCTGCAATTCGGGCAGTTGCACGAACACCACATCGCCCAGGGCGTTCTGCGCGAAAGCCGTGATGCCAACGGTGACGCTGCCATCGGCTTCAGCACGCAGCCATTCGTGATCTTCGGTAAAACGCAACTCGCTCATGGAAACTCCTCAGGGGCCAGATTTCGTCTGGTGGACGCGATTGAATGCTCGTGCGGGGCCGAGCCGAATGGCGATATCCATAGCAAGAACATGGCCAATTTTTATTTATTCTTTATAAATCAATGGCTTGAGTTATTTTGGCGAGCAAATGACTGGATCGGCTGTAGCGAAATCGCTACAGCCCTGGCTGCGAAAAAAACGCTTTGGGGATCAAAGTCTTGGAGAACAGAGGCTTGGCGCGGCTGTAGCGATATCGTTCCGCTGTAGCGCTTTCAGTACAGATGGAGGTCGCTTTTCGCCCGTTTTTTGTAGGAGCGCAGCTTGCTCGCGATAGAGGCCGAGGGCGCTGCGCAGGCTCCAGGCATCGCGGCGTCGTTGAGATTTTCGCGAGCGAGCTTCGCTGCTAAAGAAGCAGTGCAGTCTGCTTCAGGGCTTGCCGGGGATACCGTACTTGCGCAGGCGATGGGCGATGGCGGTGTGGGAGGTCTGCAGGCGGTTGGCCAGCTGCCGGGGCGAGGGGGAATGGGCATAAAGGCTTTCCAGCAGCTCTTTCTCGAAACCTTCCACCGCCTGCTCCAGGCTCTCGACCTCGGCATCGTTCTGGCGCGCCACCGAGGTCCCGGCGATGTCCAGGTCGCCGATGTCCACCAGGTTGCCGTCGCAGATCGCCGCCGCGCGAAAGATCACGTTCTGCAGCTGGCGCACATTGCCCGGCCAGCGGTTGCCCAGCAGCGCTGGGTAGGTGCCCGGGGTCAGCCGGCATACCGGGCGCTGGATCTGGGTGCAGGCCTGCTGCATGAAGTAGCGGGCCAGCAACAGGATGTCCTGGCCGCGTTCGCGCAATGGCGGTACTTGGATGGTCAGCACATTGAGGCGGTAGAACAGGTCCTCGCGGAAGCTGCCCTCGGCGACCATTTTCTCCAGGTCGCGATGGGTAGCGCTGAGGATGCGCACATCGACCTTGATCTCGCGGTCGCCACCGACCCGGCGAAAGCTGCCGTCGTTGCGAAAGCGCAGCTACTTGGCTTGCAGGTAGGGCGACATCTCGCCAATTTCATCGAGGAATACCGTGCCCTGGTTGGCCAGTTCCATCAGCCCTGGCTTGCCCCCGCGCTGGGCTCCGGTGAAGGCGCCGGGGGCATAACCGAACAACTCGCTCTCGGCGAGGTTTTCCGGCAGCGCCGCGCAGTTCAGGGCCAGGAACGGCGCGCTATGGCGAGCGCTGATGGCGTGGCAGGCGCGGGCCACCAGTTCCTTGCCGGTGCCGGTTTCACCCTGGATCAGCAACGGCGCATCCAGGGCCGCGACCCGTTGCGCCCGAGCCTTGAGGGTGCGGATCGCCGGCGACTCGCCGAGCAGGGCATCGAAGCCCTCGGCATGATCGTGGTGCAGGGCCGACAACTGCTCGCCGATGCGATTGGGCTGGTACAGGGTCAGCAGGGCGCCGGCATCGGTGATGGGCATGGCGTCGAGCAACAAGGTCTGGCCATTGACCGTGACCTCCCGCAGCGGCAGGCGAAACCCCTGTTCCAGCAGCGTAGCCAGCAGGCCGGGGTCGGCGAACAGCTCGGCCACGCTTTCTCCCGCAGGCTCGCGGCCGTACAGGGCCACCAGCGCCGGGTTGGCCAGCAGCACCTTGCCGGCGCTGTCCAGGGCCAGCACCGGGTCGGTCATGGCGGCCAGCAGGGCATCGAGCTGCAGGTGGCGGCGTTGCCCGGGGAGGATGTCGACCACCGTCACCGCTTGCACGCCGCGCACGTTGAACAGGGCGTCGCGCAGTTCATCCAGGACTTGCGGGCTCAGGGTCGGGGCGTCGATGTAGACGTTGGGCGGCACCATTTCCACCGCATCCAGGTTGAGGTTGCGCCCGCCCAGCAGGGCCAGGACTTCCTGGGTGATGCCGACGCGGTCGATGAAGCTGACGTGGATACGCATGGGGGTGGCGGAGGGTTCTGGGGCACTGGAGGGGTGCCAGTATGCCTTGGGCGCGGGGCTTAGTCGAAATCGCCGTGGCCGGCGCCGGCGCAAGGTCCGGGGCAGGTGCGCAAGTCTGCCGGCGTGACTGGCGCCGGCAGGCTGGCAACTGCCCGGGGCTTATTCCAGGTGTTCGGGATTCATCGGGTCGCCGGACTTGATGTCCAGTTGCTTGCGCACGTCTTCGAACATTTCGTCGTAGTACTTGTGCAGGGAAGAGATATTGGCGCTCTTGGGCATCCCGTGTTGCTGGGCGATACGCGCGGCATGGCGAGCGAAATCGAAGGCCTGGTCCTTGGCCAGGAAGAACTGTTCCTTGAGGGGCTTGTCCTCGATGGTGCCGTGCAGGGTGAACTGCATGCCCCGGCCCTCCTTGGGGTCCTGGGCCAGTTCGTAGTCGATGCACAGGTTGTAGCTGTAGTCGTCCTTGTTCAGCGCATGGCGCTCGATATGCAGGTGACCGGGCTCAAACATGGCCATAGGCGTTGTCCTCCTGGGCGTTGAAGAAGGGACAGGCCGCGGGCCTGCCCGTATTCTGGCAGCGGGCGTCTACAGGTAGCTGATGCCGGGTTTCGCCGTGCTGATGCGCGTGCCGGCCTGGCCCTGGACGATGGCTTCGATGTCCGAGAGTGAACCGATCACCGCGACTTTTCCAGTCTGCCGGGCGAATTCGCAGGCCGCCTGGACCTTGGGGCCCATGGAGCCGGCGGCAAAGCCCAGCTTCTCGATTTCGTCCGGATGGGCCTGGGCGATGGCCTTCTGGGTCGGCTTGCCGAAGTCGACGAACGCCGCGTTGACGTCGGTGGCGATCACCAGCAGGTCGGCTTCCAGTTGTCGGGCCAGCAGTGCCGAGCACAGGTCCTTGTCGATCACCGCCTCGATGCCCTTGAGCTTGCCGTCCTCGCCATACAGGGTCGGGATGCCGCCACCGCCGGCGCAGATCACGATGCTGCTTTTCTCCAGCAGCCACTTGATCGGGCGGATCTCGAAGATGCGCTTGGGTTTCGGGCTCGCCACCACGCGGCGGAACTTGTCGCCGTCCGCAGCGATGGCCCAGCCTTTTTCCTTGGCCAGGCGCTCGGCTTCTTCCTTGTCATAGACCGGGCCGATGGGCTTGGTCGGGTTCTTGAATGCCGGGTCCTTGGCGTCCACTTCCACCTGGGTCAGCAGGGTGGCGAACGGCACCTCGAAGTCCAGCAGGTTGCCCAGTTCCTGTTCGATGATGTAGCCGATCATGCCCTCGGTCTCGGCCCCGAGCACGTCCAGCGGGTAGGGCGAGACCTGGGTGTAGGCCGCCGCCTGCAGCGACAGCAGCCCCACTTGCGGACCATTGCCGTGGGCGATCACCAGCTGGTTGCCGGGATGGATCTTGGCGATCTGTTCGGTGGCGATGCGGATGTTGGCGCGCTGGTTGTCCGCGGTCATGGGCTCACCACGGCGGAGCAGGGCGTTACCGCCCAATGCAACGACGATACGCATAATGCAGTCCTTCTAGAGTCCGGTGCCGGCGCTACCTGGGCAGCGCCGGTGCCGAAGGGGAATTACAGGTCGGCCAGGGTCGAGACCAGGATCGCCTTGATGGTGTGCATGCGGTTCTCCGCCTGCTCGAAGGCGATGCAGGCCGGGGACTCGAATACGTCATCGGTGACTTCGATGCCGTTGGCCAGGTGCGGATATTGCTCGGCGATCTGCTTGCCGACCTTGGTGTCGCTGTTGTGGAAGGCCGGCAGGCAGTGCATGAACTTGGTCCGTGGGTTGCCGGTGGCCTTCATCAGCTGGGCGTTGACCTGGTAGGGCAGCAGTTGCTCGATGCGCTCGGCCCAGGCTTCCACCGGCTCGCCCATGGAGACCCAGACGTCGGTGTGGATGAAGTCCACGCCCTTGACCGCGGCTTTCGGGTCCTCGGTGAGGGTGATGCGCGCACCGCTTTCCTCAGCGTATTTCTTGCAGCGCTCGACCAGGTCGTCATGGGGCCACAGGGCCTTGGGCGCGCAGATGCGCACGTCCATGCCGAGCTTGGCGCCCACCAGCAGCAGCGAGTTGCCCATGTTGTTGCGAGCATCGCCCAGGTAGGCGTAGCTGATCTCGTGGATCGGCTTGTCGGCGTGCTCACGCATGGTCAGCACGTCGGCGATCATCTGGGTCGGGTGGTATTCGTCGGTCAGGCCGTTGAACACCGGCACCCCGGCGAACTTCGCCAGTTCCTCGACGATCTCCTGCTTGAAGCCGCGATACTCGATGGCGTCGTACATGCGCCCCAGCACCCGGGCGGTGTCCTTCATGCTTTCCTTGTGGCCGATCTGCGAGGAGTTGGGGTCGATGTAGGTGACGTTGGCCCCTTGGTCATAGGCCGCTACCTCGAAGGCGCAGCGGGTACGGGTGGAGGTCTTTTCGAAGATCAGGGCGATGTTGTTGCCCTTCAGGTGCTGCTGCTCGGTGCCGGTGTACTTGGCGCGCTTGAGATCGCGGGACAGGTCCAGCAGGTAGCGCAGCTCACGCGGGGTGTGGTGTTCCAGGCTCAGCAGGTTGCGGTTGTGGATGTTGAAGGCCATGGTGATTTTCCTCGAATTCGCTGATCGGCCCGACCGGCGCCGGGCAGGCGCGGTCGGACAGTGGGTCGTCTAAAGGCTCAGTAGTCGATCGGGTCGCGCACGATCGGGCAGGTCATGCAATGGCCACCGCCACGGCCGCGGCCCAGTTCGCCGGCGCTGATGGTGATGACTTCCACGCCGGCCTTGCGCAGCAGGGTGTTGGTGTAGGTGTTGCGGTCGTAGCCGATGACCACGCCGGGCTCCACGGCCACCACGTTGTTGCCGTCGTCCCATTGCTCGCGTTCGGCGGCGAAGCTGTTGCCGCCGGTCTCCACGACCCGCAGGGCCTTGAGGTTGAGGGCGGCGGCCACGGTGTCGAGGAAGTTGGTCTTCTCGCGCTGGATAGCGATGCCGTGGGGCTTGCTCTCGTCAGGGCGCAGGGTGAAAGGAACGATCTGATTGACCACTTCGGGGAAGATGGTGACCAGGTCGCGGTCGCAGAAACTGAACACGGTGTCCAGGTGCATCGCTGCGCGGGATTTCGGCAGGCCGGCAACGATCACCCGCTCCACGGCCTTGTTCTTGAACAGGTTGCGCGCCAGTTGGCCGATGGCCTGGTGGGACGAACGCTCGCCCATGCCGATCAGGACCACGCCGTTGCCAATGGGCATGACGTCACCGCCTTCCAGGGTGGAGGCACCATGTTCCTGGTCGGGGTCGCCGTACCAGATCTGGAAGTCGGCGTTGGTGAACTCGGGGTGGAACTTGTAGATGGCGGTGGTCAGCAGGGTTTCCTGGCGTCGCGCCGGCCAGTACATGGGGTTGAGCGTCACGCCGCCATAGATCCAGCAGGTGGTATCGCGGGTGAACTGGGTGTTGGGCAGCGGCGGCAGGATGAAGCTGGCGTGGCCGAGGAAGTCGCGGAACATCTCGATGGGCCTGCCGCCGAAGCTGCTGGGCAGGTCGTCGGCCGAGACCCCGCCGATGAGGAATTCGGCGATCTTGCGCGGCTCCAGGCTGCGCAACCACGAGCCGACTTCCTCCACCAGCCCCAGGCCCACGGTGTTGGCGGTGATCTTGCGCTCCAGGATCCAGTCCAGGGCTTCGGGGATGGCGACGATGTCGGTCAGCAGGTTGTGCATCTCCAGCACATCGATATCCCGCTCGCGCATCTTGGTGACGAAGTCGAAGTGATCGCGCTTGGCCTGGGCCACCCACAGCACGTCGTCGAACAGCAGTTCATCGCAGTTGTTCGGAGTCAGCCGCTGATGGGCCAGGCCTGGGGAGCAAACCATGACTTTGCGCAGTTTGCCGGCTTCGGAATGGACGCCGTACTTAACTTTTTCCGTGGTCATTACTGTGATCCTCCAGAGACAAAACAATCAGGGGGTGTTGCCGGTGCAGCTACAGGGTCAGGAAGCCGTCGTAGAGGCCGTAGGCCGCCAGGGCGGCGCCCAGGAGCACGGCCGCGAAGATCAGCTTCTCGACAGGAGTGAAAACCGGTTTGTGCAATTCCATCTTGGCCTTGGCGAAGAGCACCGCGCCGGGGGCGTAGAGCAGGGCCGAGAGCAGCAGGTACTTGACCCCGCCGGCGTACAGCAGCCACACCGCGTAGAGCAGGGCGATGGCGCCGATCACCAGGTCCTTCTTGCGCTCGGCCAGGGCTTGCTCGTAGCTTTCGCCACGCACTGCCAGGAGCACCGCGTAAGCCGCCGACCAGAAGTACGGCACCAGGATCATCGAGGTGGCGAGGTAGATCAGCGACAGGTAGGTGCCCTTGGAAAACAGGGTGATGACCAGGAAGACCTGCACCATGGCGTTGGTCAGCCACAGGGCGTTGGCCGGTACGTGGTTGGCGTTCTCGCGGCGCAGGAACTCCGGCATGGTGTGGTCCTTGGCGGCGGCGAACATGATCTCGGCGCACAGCAGGACCCACGACAGCAGCGCTCCCACCAGCGAGATGATCAGGCCGATGCTGATCAGCAGCGCGCCCCAGTGGCCCACCACGTGTTCCAGGACTGCGGCCATGGATGGGTTCTGCAGCTTGGCCAGTTCCGGCTGGGTCATGATCCCCAGGGACAGCACGTTCACCAGCACCAGGAACAGCAGCACGGTGATGAAGCCGATGACGGTGGCCTTGCCCACGTCGGAGCGTTTTTCCGCCCGGGAAGAGAAGATGCTCGCGCCCTCGATGCCGATGAACACCCAGACGGTGACCAGCATCATGTTGCGCACCTGGTTCATCACGCTGCCCAGGTCCGGGTTCTTCACGCCCCAGATGTCAGCGGTGAAGATGTCCAGCTTGAAGGCGAAGAGCGCGATCAGTACGAACAGCAGCAGCGGCACCACCTTGGCCACCGTGGTCACCAGGTTGATGAAGGCCGCTTCCTTGATCCCGCGCAGCACCAGAAAGTGCACGGCCCAGAGCAGGACCGAGGCACCGATCACCGCCGCAGGAGTGTTTCCCTCCCCAAATATCGGGAAGAAGTAACCCAGGGTGCTGAACAGCAGGACGAAATAGCCGACGTTGCCCAACCAGGCGCTGATCCAGTAGCCCCAGGCCGAGGAGAAGCCCATGTAGTCGCCGAATCCGGCCTTGGCGTAGGCATAGACACCGCCATCCAGGTCAGGTTTTCGATTGGCCAGGGTTTGAAAGACGAATGCCAATGTCAACATGCCGACTGCAGTAATTGCCCAACCAATAAGAACTGCCCCGACATCGGCGCTGGCTGCCATGTTCTGCGGCAGGGAAAAGATCCCCCCGCCAATCATGGAACCCACTACCAGGGCGACTAACGCGCCCAGTTTTAGTTTTCCGGGAGATTCAGACATTGCATGACTCCAATGCAGGAGAAGAGAGACTTCAGATTAAGTCTGTCGCCAATCCAAACTGCTGACTTGGATCAGTCAATTGCTGCATTTCGTTGTGAATGAATGACTTAAGGTTTGTAGCCAGAGGTAGAATGCAGCCCTGCAAGGCCCATCCCATGAGGCTTCGATCTCCTTTCAAGAGGTGACTTCCATTATCGATGTCGATTGACGCTAGACCCTTTCAAAGATTATGCAAATCCTGTCTCTTGCTAATTAAGGCGAAGGTGGTGATGGCACTTGGTACATACTCTTAACGAAATACTCGGTTATTCAGTGTGTTCTGGCAGGTAGTGGCAGAGTATCCGAATAAAGGATGGTTAATTGACTGTTACTATCAGAATCAAATTCCTAGAAAGTTATTTAATTGCGTCTAATTTTATCGCCAGGGCGACTCGCTGATATAAGGAGTAGGGATGTCACAACCGGCACAGAAACTTCAATTGGGTGCGCTGATCGCGTTGGTGGTGGGCTCGATGATTGGCGGGGGGATCTTTTCCCTGCCGCAGAACATGGCGGCCCGGGCCGACGCCGGGGCGGTACTGATCGGCTGGGCGATTACCGCGGTCGGCATGCTGACCCTGGCCTTCGTGTTCCAGACCCTGGCCAATCGCAAGCCTGAACTGGATTCCGGGGTCTACGCCTATGCCAAGGCCGGCTTCGGCGACTACATGGGTTTTTCTTCGGCCTGGGGCTACTGGATCAGCGCCTGGCTGGGCAACGTCGGCTACTTCGTCCTGCTGTTCAGTACCCTGGGCTACTTCTTCCCGGTGTTCGGCCAGGGCAACACCCCGGTGGCCATCGGTTGTGCATCGCTGCTGCTGTGGGCCGTGCACTTTCTGGTACTGCGCGGGATCAAGGAAGCCACGTTCATCAACCAGCTGACCACGGTGGCCAAGATCGTGCCCCTTGTGATGTTCATCGTGATCGCCGCGGTGGCCTTCAAGGCGGAGATCTTCACCCGCGATATCTGGGGACGCGCCAACCCGAATTTCGGCGGAGTGCTGGACCAGGTGCGCAACATGATGCTGGTCACGGTATTCGTGTTCATCGGCATCGAGGGGGCCAGTGTGTATTCGGCGCGGGCGCAGAAGCGCGCGGATGTCGGGCGGGCCACGGTGATAGGTTTCCTCGGCGTGCTGGCGTTGTTGGTGCTGGTCAACGTGCTGTCGCTGGGGATCATGAGCCAGCCGGAACTGGCCAGGTTGCAGAACCCGTCCCTGGCGGCGGTACTGGAGCATATCGTCGGGCCCTGGGGCGCCTTGTTGATCAGCGTCGGCCTGGCGGTATCGCTGCTGGGGGCCCTGTTGTCCTGGGCCCTGTTGTGCGCGGAGATCCTCCACGCTACCGCGAGCGACCGGACCATGCCGGCCTTCTTGCGCAAGGAAAACGCCAACCATGTACCGGTCAACGCCCTGTGGCTGACCAACGTGATGATCCAGGCGTTCCTGTTGATCACCCTGGTGTCCGCCGGCACCTACACCAAGCTGATCTACCTGGCCTCGTCGATGATCCTGGTGCCCTACCTGTGGTCGGCGGCCTATGCGGTGTTGCTCAGTGGCCGCGGCGAAACCTACGAGCAAGCCTCGGGGGAACGCCTCAAGGACCTGTGCATCGCCGTGGTCGCCCTGAGCTATGCCATCTGGTTGCTGTATGCCGGCGGGGTCAAGTACCTGCTGCTCTCGGCGCTGCTCTACGCGCCGGGAGTGATCCTGTTCGCCAAGGCCAAGCACGAGCAGGGCGAGCCGTTGTTCACCCTGCCGGAGAAGCTGATCTTCAGTGCCGTGATCGTCGGTGCGTTGCTGGCCGCCTATGGTCTGTACAGCGGCTTGCTGGCGCTATGAATCCGCAGCAGCGGCTCCTGCTGCCCTACCAGGGGCCCTATGACTGGCAGGCCATGCTGGGGTTCTTCGCGGTGCGCGCCATCGGCGGCCTGGAGGTGGTGCAGGACGGTGTCTACGCTCGCAGCTTCGAGCTCGACGGGCGACAGGGCACCCTGAGCCTGCGGCCCGGGCCTGGCGAGCAGTTGGATTTGCGCTTGAACCTGGGGGGCGAGGAACCGTCCCCGGCGCTGATCGACCAGGTGGTGATGCGCGTGCGCCGACAGTTCGACCTGGATGCCGACGTACTGCGCATCCACCATGAGCTGGCCGCCGACCCGTTGTTGCAACCCTTGCTGCAGGCGCGTCGCGGGCTGCGTGTTCCGGGTGCCTGGGATGGCTTCGAACTGGCGATCCGCGCGGTACTGGGCCAGCAGATCACGGTAGCGGGTGCGATCCGCCTCGCCACTCGGCTGGTGGCCGTGCATGGCCAGCCCCTGGCACTCGCCGATCCCGGCTGGCCGGGCCTGACCCAGGTGTTCGCCACGCCCGCCGCCCTGGCCGTGGCGGACCTGGCTGCCCTGGGCATGCCCGCCAGCCGTGGCCGGACCTTGTCCACCATGGCCCAGGCATTGCTGGCGGATCCGGGTTTGCTCGACCCCAAGGCCAGCTTGCAGCAAGGGCTCGATGGCCTGCTGCGGCTGGTGGGCATCGGTGACTGGACGGCGCATTACATCGCCTTGCGGCACATGCGTGAGATGGACGCTTTCCCGGCGGCCGACGTGGGCCTGCTCAATGCCATGGCCACCCTCCAGGGCCAGCGGCCCAGTGCCCGGCAACTGCTGGCCCGCGCCGAGGCCTGGCGGCCCTGGCGCGGTTATGCGGCGCAGCAGTTGTGGACATTGGGTAGCTGAGGAGCCAGGCGCCTACCACCAGCGGGCGCGATGGGCGCCCAGGGGGCCGGCCGGGCAATCCCACTGGATCGGCGTGCCGCTGATCTGCAGGGGCACGCGCAGGCGACGGGCCGGGCCCCAGGCGGTCTGCTCCAGCACCAGCCCCTGGTCGTCCTGATCTTCCCCGCGCAACCCGCTGGTGGCTGGCCCCTGGCCTGAATGCTCGACCAACAACTGCGCGGTACGCGCCAGGGACAGGCGCGCCTGGCCACCGTGGCGCCAGGACGGATCCAGGGCCCGCAGGGCACTGGCGGCCATCAGGTAGCCAGTGGCGTGGTCCAGGGCCTGGACCGGCAATGGCGTGGGGCGCTGCGCAGCTTTCCAGGCCATGCCCGCCTCGGCGATCCCGCTGCTCATCTGCACCAGGCTGTCGAACCCCCGGCGGTTGCGCCACGGACCGCTCCAGCCGTAGGCGTTGAGGCTCACCTCGATCAGTCCCGGGGCTAGGCGCTGGCGCTGCTCGCTGTCATAGCCCAGCCCGTCCAGGGCGTCGCCGCGGTAGCCATGCAGCAGCAGGTCGGCCTGGGCCAGCAAGCCTTCGAAGGTGGCGCGGTCTTGGCGATCGTGCAGGTCCAGGCGGGCGCAGCGCTTGCCCAGGGTCATTTCCGGTTCGACGGCCGGTTCGTTCCACCAGGGTGGATCGATGCGCAGCACGTCGGCGCCGAGCCCGGCCAGCAGGCGGCTGGCCACGGGGCCGGCCAGGACCCGGGTCAGGTCCAGGACCTTGAGCCCGGCCAGTGGCCGTTCGCTGCAACCGCTCCAGGCCTTGCCCCGGGGTTCGCCACCGGGCAGCCAGTGCACCAGGGGCTCGCCGGCCACTGCCTGGCCCTGGGGGTGGGCCTGCCATTGGGCCCAACTGCGCATCTGCGCCGCGCAGCCGCCTTGCTCGACCATGGCCTGCTCCAGTTCCAGGGCGTTCCAGCCGGCCACCCGGGTGGCCATGGTCGCGCGGTCGCTGGCGGCGCCCAGGACCTGCTCGGCTACCGCCCGATGGTGAGGAGCGTTGGTATGCAGGCGAATCCAGCCATCGCAGGTGGCGTAGTCACCGGCGATCGGGTCCCAGAGTGCGGGCGGGTTCCAGCCCTGGGGACGTAGCGAGCTGGCGAACCAGAACGAGGCCAGGCGCCGGTCGACGCTGACAGCCGGCCGGCGGCCGGTGTGGTGGTACAAGAATTCGGCGAGTGCCTGCCCGGCGGCGCCGATGCTGGCGCTGGCCAGGTCACTGACGGCGAAGGCCGAGGGCAGGGCGCCCTCGCCTTGTTCGGTGAGATGGGACGGCGGCAGGTCCAGGGCGGCTTGAATGGATGTCAGTAGCGGGTGCATGGACGGCTCCTCTCGACAAGAGGAGGGCATTGCACCCTGAAACCCCATGGCCTGTCGAGGCGCAGGCGCGGGTCTTGTGACGCGGGTTGCCGCGTCACAAGGGCCGGACTCAGACGCGGAACTGGTCCATCAGCTGCATCTGCTGGGTGGCCAGGGCATTGAGCTGGCTGCTGACCTGGGCCGACTCGCTGGCCTGTTCGGTGAGGGTCTCGGTGACGCTGCGGATCGCCGAGACATTGCGGTTGACCTCTTCGGCCACCGCGCTCTGTTCTTCGGCGGCACTGGCGATCTGCAAGTTCATGTCGCTGATCACCGTCACCGCGTCGCTGATCTTGCCCAGGGCCTGGACCGCTTGCTGGATCTGCCCGGCATTGCTCTGCGCCTGATCCTGGCTGGCATGCATGGTGGTCACCACGTCACGGGTGCCGCTCTGGATGCGCTCGATCACCACGCGAATCTCTTCCACCGAGTCCTGGGTGCGCTTGGCCAGGTTGCGTACTTCATCGGCCACCACCGCGAAACCACGGCCGCTTTCACCGGCACGGGCAGCCTCGATGGCGGCGTTGAGGGCCAGCAGGTTGGTCTGCTCGGCGATGCTGCGGATCACCTCCAGCACCGAACCGATCTGCTCGCTGCTCACCGCCAGGGCCTCGACTTCACCCACCGCCTTGCTCACCTCGTCGGCCAGCAGGCTGATGTCCTGGGTGCTGCGTTCGATGATGGTCAGGCCTTCCCTGGCCGACTGGTCGGCGCCGCGGGCGGCCTGGGCGGCATTGGCCGCACTGCTGGCGACCTCGTGGGCGGTGGCGCTCATTTCGTTGGAGGCAGTGGCCACCTGGTCGATTTCGCGGAACTGGACCTGCATGCCTTCGCTGGTCTGGCGGGCGATTTCCGAAGACTGGTCGGCGGTGCCGCGGGCTTCGATGATGCTTTGCTTGATCTGGGCGATGGTCGGTTGCAGCTTGTCGAGGAAGCGGTTGAACCAGCCCACCAGCTCACCCAGCTCGTCCTTCTTGCTGTAGTCCAGGCGCTGGGTCAGGTCGCCGTCGCCGCTGGCGATGGCCTTGAGCATCTGCGCCACGCTGTTGATCGGCCGGGTCACGCCCGACGCGCTGAGCCAGATCAACGCCAGGCCCAGCAGGCCGGCGCCGATGGCGACCAGCACGGTCTTGAGCGTGCCGCTGGTCTGGGCGTCGTCCAGCAGTGTCTGCAGCTTCACCGAGTCGGCCAGCAGCACCTGCCGGGGCAGGTCGATGGTCACGCCCCAGGGCTTGGCATCGGCGATCGGGCTGAAAGGGTAGACCGAGCGGATCAGCTCGCCTTGCTGCAGGGTCTTGGCCTGGTTGCCGGTCACCGCCGCGAGCAGGTCCTTGCCTTCTGTGCCCAGGGTATCGTTGATGTTCTTGCCCACCTGGCCGGCATCGGCGCCGACCGCCGCCAGCAAGCCGCTGCCAGCGACGATCATCATGTGCCCGGCGCCATCGAACAGGAATCGCTGGGCTTCGCCGGCGGCGGCCTGGAGCGAGTCCAGGGCGATGTCGATGCCCATCACCCCGATCACCTTGCCATCCACCAGCAGGGGCTGGGAGATGGTGGTCATCAGCACCTGCTTCTTGTCCTCGCCGATGGTGTCGGCATAGGGATCGAGCAGGCAGGTGCGGCGGTTGTCCCGGGGGCAGGTGTACCAGATGTTGTAGGGGGTACCGCTGAGGTTGAGGGTGGTCTTGGTCAGGTCGTCCTCGACCATCACCGTGTTGAGCCCTTGGCCACCGGAACGGCTCCAGTAGGTGGCGAAGCGTCCGCGCTCGTTGGAGGCGCGGGCCGTATCGTTGGCGAACTCACTGTCCTTGCCATCCAGGGCGTTGGGTTCGTAGGCCAGCCAGATACCGAGCACCCGGGCGTTGCGCTCGAAGGCAGTCTTGAGGCTGTGGTTGAGCTCCTCGCGCAGGGCCGAGGCTTCCAGCCCGCGCTTGCTGGCCATCTGGCGCAGGTCGCGGACCTGGTCCGCCAGGGCGTTGAGCGCCAGCTGGCTCTCGCCGAAGGTCTTCTGGATGCGCACCGCCTGGTCGGCCGCCTTGGCCTGCAGCAGGTCTTCGACCCCGGCGGTCAGCATGCGCGTGCTGGAGGCGTTGACCAGCTGATTGTTCTGCCGGCTCTGGTACAGGTTCATGCTGACGATCAGGGCCACGACCCCCAGCAGGCACAGTCCGGACAGCAGCACGATCTTCAGGCGAATGGAGAGAGTCGAACATGGGGCGATCTCGCGAAAGGACAGATGCAAAGCACGGAGTCGGACGACCCCGCTCGCCAAGTCCATTTCAGCGCCATGCCCGGAACATCGGCTCGGGTGGCCTTTGCGTGAGGCGCCGCCGACGAACGGTCGTGTCCTTGGCATATATGCCGCATGTCATAGGGCATAACCGCCAATAACGGGTTTCAGGAGGCTTGCGGCAGGCTCTCGGGGCGTGACCAGATCCACAGGTTGCCCAGGGTCATGCCGGCGATGGCGGCATACAGGGTCCAGTGGTGATTGAGCAGGCCCAGCATCAGGCCGGCGCACAGCAGCATGCTGACGGTGGCGCTGACCTTGGTCTTGCGGCTGACGATCCGGCCATTGCGCCAGTTGCTCAGGATCGGCCCGAACAGGCGGTGGTTCTCCATCCAGGCGCTGAGCCTTGGCGAGCTCTTGGTGGCGGCCCAGGCGGCCAGGAGGATGAACTCGGTGGTCGGCAGGCCCGGCACCACGATGGCGATCAGGCCGATGGCCAGGCTGACATAGGCCAGCGCGCCGAACAGCAGGCGGGAGATTTTCGAAGCGGGGGGGCGAATGGGGGTCATGGCGTCGATGCTGAGGTAACGCGTGGTACGGCTGATCCGCGAGACGGGCCGCGGCAGAGGATACCGCTGTGGGCCAGGACACTCCACCGTGCCCTGGCCACAGTCGCGGGGGATCAGGCCGGTTGTGCCGCGCTGGAGTAAGCCTGTTCCAGCAGCACGGTGAAGCGATTGAAGGCATCCAGGGCGCCCTTTTCCGCGGCTGCTTCTTCCTCGGCGCTGAACTCCAGGCCGTCGAGGATGCGGGTGAAGGTCTTCCAGCCTTCGGCGCGGCCACCGGCCGGTTCGCCCAGGTGGCGGGCACCGAAGGTTTCGCTCAGGCCCAGGCCCACGGCGCGCTTGATCAGGAACGCGGCGCCAAGCTTGGAGCCCTCGGAAACGAAGATCCAGCCCAGGGCCTCGGCCTTGCTCGGATTGCGCACGGCACCGGCGACCGGCGCCGGTACGTCGGTGTCCAGGTCGGCGAGGTCGGCCTTGGCCGCTTCGGCGCGGCAACGCTGGGCCAGGTCAGGGACGATCGCGATCAGCTCGGGATCGTTGTACAGCTCCACCAGTTCCGACTGGAACAGGTACTGGGCCACCACGAAACGGGCGAAGGCGCCCTGGGTTTCGAAGGGCGCGTGGGCCTTGACCAGGGCATCGAGCTTGGAATGCGGCTCGTGGGTGATCTGGTTCAGGCGCTGGGAGCGCAGGTGATGAGGTTGGGCGCAAGCCTGGGCGGTCATACCGATGTCCTTGAGAATGAGAGGCACTTAGTGACTAGACGAACAAGAAGACGCGACACAGTAAAAAATCCTCACTGCCCTGAATGAAAAAGAGCAGTGAGGGGCAGGGTCAGATATCCCAGACCAGGTTCACCGAGAAGTTACGGCCGGGCATGGTCAGGCGGTCGAGGTTGGCGGGGGCTGTGGCGCCAGCTTCGCCGACACCGTCGTAGCCACGTACGTCATCCCAGTTCCAGTATTTCTTGTCGGTGAGGTTGTACAGGCCGGCATTGACGGTCAGGTCGTCGGTGACCTTGTAGAAGCCGGTGAGGTCGAGGATGCCGAAGCCGGGGGTCTTGAACTGGCTGCTGGCGCCATCCGGAGCCTTGAAGGTGGTGCTGTCGACTCGGTCCTTGCGCTTGACCAGGGTCCAGCTCAGCAGCGTGCCATAGTCGTCCTGTTCATAGCCCAGGCCGAACACGCCCTTGAGTGGATTGACGCTGTTGATCGGCTCTCCAGTATCATTGTTGCGCCCATGGGCGTAAGCCACCGAGCCAATACTGTACAGGCCCTGGGGGGCGCCGAAGGCATCCAGGTTCAAGCGGCCCTTGGCTTCGGCACCCTTGATGGTGGCGCGCTTGATGTTGTTGCTCTGGATGACTGCTGTTTGTTGCGCGCCTGGATTGATCGCGTCTTCGTTGATGAAGTCGCGGTACTGGTTGTAGAACACCGAGACGTCGAAGGAACCGGCGTCGAACTTGCCCCGCAGGCCGGTCTCGATGCCTTTGCTGGTCTCAGGCTTGAGGTTGGAGTTGGGCTCGACCACATAACCGTCTGCGAGGTTCTCGAAACGCCCGTAGAGCGCCTTGGCTGACGGCGTGCGGAAGCCCTCGGCATACTGGCCATAGGCGGTGTAGTGCTTGTCGAAGGCGTAGGTCAGGCCGAACTTGGGCGAGACCCGGTGCCAGGTCTTCTCATCGACATTGACCTGGGTAGTGCCTTTGGGATTGACGGCATTGAGGAACTCCTGGGTCGTATGCGGCTTGAGCTGGATGTAGTCGTAGCGCAGGCCCGGGGTGAAGGTCCAGGCATTCCAACCGATCTGGTCCTGGGCGAACAGCGCGTAGCTATTGATGGTTGGGTCAGGGAAGTCACTGGACTTGTTCAGCACGTCGGCAGTGCTGATGGCTCCAACCCTCGGGCAGCCGCGGCCGACGCTCAGGCAGACACCGTTGCCGGTACGCGAGCCGGTGACTTTCTGGCGCTTGAGCGTAGTGCCGTAGGTCAGTTGGTGATCGGTTTCAGCGATAGCGAACGCCTTGTCCAACTGAGCGTCGAACACCCATTGTTGCTCCTCGTATTTGGTTTCACGGGTACGCAAGACCTTACGAGTAATGGGGTAGTAGAACTCCTCGGTGCCCTGGGTGGTCTTGGCGACCTGATGGTTCAGGCTCCACTTGACGTTGTCCGCCAGGAGGCTGTCCAGGGCGAAATTGTGCTCCAGGCCGAATCGCTCGCGGGTGAGAGTATCGTTGCCCTTGCGCCATTGATACATGCCTCCGGGCAGGATAGTGCCGGGAATGGCAGGTTTGCCTTTGTCGAACGGGCCGCCATAGGCGCTTTTCTGGTTGGTATCGCGGTCGTCCTTGTATTTCTCGTAGGTCAGGCCCAGGCGGGCGTCGTCCGCATAGTTCCAGCCCAGCTTGGCCAGCACATTGGTGGTGCGCACATCTTCGGGGTTGGCGGCGGTACGCGCCAGGCCCGTGCCGTGGTTGCCGCCGTAGGATTCGGTTTCGTGGCCATCGCGCCGGCTCAGGTGCAGCAGGCCGTCGAACTCGCCGACCCGACCGGCGAAGCTACCGGACTTGAGCCAGCTTTCGTCCGCCGAGCTATAGCCGGCCTTCAGCCGCGCTCCGAAGTCCTGGCCGGGCTTGATGATGTCGTCGGGGTCCAGGGTGTAGTAGCTGACCGCGCCGCCGATGGCGTTGCTGCCGTACAGCACCGAGGCCGGGCCGCGAAGGATTTCCACGCGCTTGACGATTTCCGGGTCGACGTAGTTGCGGTTGGTCTTGGCGTAGGGGCCGCTGAAGAACTGATTCGGGACTTCGACGCCGTCCACCTGGGTCAGGATCCGGTTGCTGTCGATGCCGCGGATATTGTAGCCGCTGATACCGGCGCGTTGGCCGGCGCCACCTACCGACACGCCGGGCTCGTAGCGCACCAGGTCCTTGATAGTGGTGACGTTCTGCCGGTCGAGCTCTTCCCGGGTGTGCACGCTCACGGTGCTGGGGACCGAGGTGATGTCCTGTTCCTGGCGGGTGGCACTGATGGTCACTTGCTGCAGGTTCACCGCATTCGGACTGCTGCGCTTTTCCAGCACGATGTTGTTGCTGCCCAACTTGCGATAACTCAGGTGGGTGCCGGCCAGCAGCCGATCCAGGGCTTTCTCCGGCGTCAGCGAGCCGCGTACTCCAGGAGAAACCACGTCCTTGCCCAATTCGGCCGGCAGGCCGACCTGCCAGCCTGTCATCGTGCTGAAGGCGTTGAGCGCCGATACCAGGGGTTGCTGGGCAATGGCGAAGTTGTAGGTGCCCATGCGCTGGCTGGAACTGCCCGGGGTTTGCGCGGCCACAACGGGCGCAGCATGGGTGCCGGCCAGCAGGATGGCCGCGGTGAGCAGTGACAGGGTGCAGTGATGCAGGCGGGAGTGAGGAACTGAGGATCGGCTGTTGAGGCAAGAAGACATCGAAAGCGCTCCGGGTCGCACGAATCTTTATAGGTGCAGATTCACATGCAAAAATGCGAATCAGTTGCATTGGCTATAACGAGACGTACGGCCCGGGGTTATCGCGTAAAAATAATTGTTCTCAATTGAGAATGACTAGCGCCGGTAGCTCCGACAGCCGCGCCGAGGTGATGTGGGCCAGGGAGCGGACCACATCCAGGGGCTGGTCCAGGCGGTAGTTGCCGGTTACCGCGACATTGGCCAGTTTTTCGTTGTTGTTGACGATCCAGCCGGGATAGTAGCGACGCAGCTCCGCCAGGACCTGGCTCAAGGGGCAGTTCTCGAACACCAGCCGGCCTTCGATCCAGGCCAGGTCCTTGCTGGCATCGAGTTTGGCCGGTTGCTCGAACCCTTGAGGGCCGACGCGTACGCTTTCGCCAGCACTCAGGCGCAGGCGCTGGTCGGCGTGGGTTGCCCGCAGGTCGAGGTCCCCGCGTTGTACCTGGACCTGGGCGATACCGTCCAGGTAACGCACGGCAAACGCGGTATCGCGCACGCTGGCACGCACCGGACCGGCGTCCAGCTCCAGGGGCAGTCCGCGATTACCGGGGATCTCGAAGAACGCCTCGCCCTGGTACAGCCGAGCGGTGCGCCGGTGCTCGTCGATATCGCTGGAGAACGCCGAGTTGGTATTGAGCAATACTTGGGAGCCATCCTCGAGTTGCAGGCGCTGGCGCTCGCCCACCAGGGTCAGGTGGTCGGCCTGCAGGCGCAGGGGCAGGTTGCTGAAGCTGAACAATCCAAGGACCAGCACGGCGGCGGTGGCCAGGGGTTTCCAATGTGGGCGCAGGCGGGCCAGGGGCGAGACCTTCGCGGGAGCGGCCAGGGCCAGGGCGGACTGCGCCACTTGCGGGCCATCCCAGATGGCCTGGGCCTTGGCGAAGGCCTGGGCGTTGCGCGGTGACGCCGCCAGCCACTGGTGAAATTGACTCATCTGTTCCTGGGTCGGGTGTTCCAGTTCGATCAGCCAGTCCAGGGCCTGGTCCATGGCCTGGATATTCGGATTCTGGCCGGCAGGGGTGGGGGGCTCGGCGCTGTGAAAGTCCGTCACGGGTGTTCCTCGGCCACGTCTGTGCGCAGCTGTTTTTTCAAGATAGAGCGAAAGCCGGGCAAGGGTAGCAAAAGCCCCGGGGCTGACGCAGTCATTCTGCCTGGTCGTCGAGCCTCATTGGCCTTCGAGGCGTTCGGCGACACCGATGCAGATGGCCATGATCAGTTTCAGTTCCTTTTGTACCGTGCTCGGGGAGACCCCCAGTTCGTCGGCGATTTCCTGATAGCTGTGACCGTGCAGGCGGCTGAGGATGAAGATTCGCTGCTGGCGGGCACTGAGTTGACCCAGGCTGAGGTTCAGGCGTTCCAGCAACTGCTCGGCGTGGGCGGCGTCCTCGGCGCTGCTGAGGGGCGCGGCAACGCTCTCCAGCACCTGGGGCGGTACGTCTTCGAGCAGGGTCCGGTCCTGGATGCGCCGGGCACGCAGGTGGTCGAGCGCCAGGTTGCGGGCGGTCTGGAACACGAACGGTTCCAGGTGGGTGATGGTGCGCTCGGCCAGCGCCCGGGTCACGCGCAGGTAGGTCTCTTGCAGCAAGTCTTCAGCGGTGCTGTGGTTGTTGACCATCCGCTCCAGCGTGCGTAGCAGGGACGTTCGTTGAGTGAGGAATACATGGTTGAAGTGCGTCTGACTCACAGCAAGGCCTGATCCATTTTTTAGCGGATGATAATGATTGTCATATGCATCCGTGGTCAAGCCTTGTGTGATCCATCCCGTCAGGCAGTGGACACTCTCCTGGCGGGAACCTCTGCCATTGGCCGATGGTCAGCCGATTATTCGGCGTTGCACAGGGCCAGGCAGTTATCCAGCATGCGGTTGGAGAAGCCCCATTCGTTGTCGTACCAGGCCAGGACCTTGAGCAGGCGACCGCCGCTGACCTTGGTGTGGTTGGCGTCGAAGATCGACGACAGCGGGTTGTGGTTGAAGTCACTGGAGACCAGCGGCAGGGTGTTGTAGCCGAGGATCTTCGAATGCTGGCTGGCGCTCTTGAGCAGGGCGTTGACCTCCTCGGCGCTGGTGTCGCGCTTGAGGGTCACGGTCAGGTCCACCAGGGATACATTGATCACCGGCACCCGCACCGCCATGCCGGTCAGCTTGCCGGCCAGCTCCGGCAGCACCAGGCCCACGGCCTCCGCTGCGCCGGTCTTGCTCGGGATCATGTTCTGGGTGCCGGAGCGAGCGCGGTAGGGGTCGGTGTGATAGACGTCGGTGAGGTTCTGGTCATTGGTGTAGGCGTGGATGGTGGTCATCAGGCCGTTCTCGATCCCCAGCTCGCGGTGCAGCACCTGGGCCACCGGGGCCAGGCAGTTGGTGGTGCAGGAGGCGTTGGAGATGATCTGGTGCGACTGGCGCAGGATGTCGTGGTTGACCCCGTAGACCACGGTGGCATCGGCGCCCTTGGCCGGGGCCGAGATGATCACTTTGCGCGCGCCGGCCGTAAGATGGGCAGCGGCCTTGGCCCGGTCGGTGAACAGCCCGGTGCATTCGAACACCACGTCGATCTTTTCCGCGGCCCAGGGCAGCTCGCCCGGGTTGCGGATGGCGCTGACCGCGATGCGGTCGCCGTTGACGGTCAGGCTCTCCTGGTCATGCTGGATATCGGCGTCGAACAGGCCGTGGACAGTGTCGTGCTTGAGCAGGTGGGCATTGATAGCGCTGTCTCCGAGATCGTTGATGGCGACGACCTGCAGGTCCTGGCGATAGCCTTGGGTATAGAGCGCGCGCAGGACGTTGCGGCCGATGCGGCCAAAACCATTGATTGCGATTCGAAGAGTCATGGGTAAGCGCCTGTTGTAGGATTTGTTGTTGGAATTACAAGATTATTCGCATGGAAATAGAAAACAAGCCTTTTTAGTGGCAGTATTTTGTTTTATCTACAACGAGTGACCTGAATCAACTGGTCCGAATGGTCAGGAATTTCCTCCGCTGTCCCCTAGCGGCGGGGCTTTGGACCAGCATAGACAAACAGGTCGCCACATCCGTTAGCCTGGAGTTCTACACATGCATCCCCGCGTTCTTGAGGTCACCGAACGGCTCATCGCCCGTAGTCGCGCCACTCGCCAGGCCTATCTCGCCCTGATTCGCGGTGCGGCCAGCGACGGCCCGCAGCGCGGCAAGCTGCAATGCGCGAACTTCGCCCATGGGGTGGCCGGTTGTGGCGCCGAAGACAAGCACAGCCTGCGGATGATGAACGCGGCCAACGTGGCGATTGTTTCGTCATATAACGACATGTTGTCGGCGCACCAGCCCTACGAGCATTTCCCCGAGTTGATCAAGAAGGCCCTGCGCGAGATCGGTTCGGTGGGCCAGTTCGCCGGCGGCACCCCAGCCATGTGCGACGGCGTGACCCAGGGCGAGGCGGGGATGGAACTGAGCTTGCCGAGCCGCGAGGTCATTGCGTTGTCCACGGCGGTAGCGCTGTCGCACAACATGTTCGACGCCGCCCTGATGCTCGGCATCTGCGACAAGATCGTCCCGGGCCTGATGATGGGAGCCCTGCGCTTCGGCCACCTGCCGATGATTTTCGTCCCGGGCGGCCCCATGGTCTCGGGGATCTCCAACAAACAGAAGGCCGACGTGCGCCAGCGCTATGCCGAAGGCAAGGCCAGCCGTGAAGAGCTGCTGGAATCGGAGATGAAGTCCTACCACAGCCCGGGCACCTGCACCTTCTATGGCACCGCCAACACCAACCAGTTGCTGATGGAGGTCATGGGCCTGCACTTGCCCGGCGCGTCCTTCGTCAACCCCAACACGCCGTTGCGCGATGCCCTGACCCATGAGGCGGCGCAACAGGTCACCCGCCTGACCCGCCAGAGCGGCGCCTTCACGCCCATTGGTGAAATCGTCGACGAGCGTTGCCTGGTCAACTCCATCGTCGCCCTGCACGCCACCGGCGGCTCCACCAACCACACCCTGCACATGCCGGCCATCGCCCAGGCCGCGGGCATCCAGCTGACCTGGCAGGACATGGCCGACCTCTCCGAGGTGGTGCCGACCCTGTCCCACGTCTATCCCAACGGCAAGGCCGACATCAACCACTTCCAGGCCGCCGGCGGCATGTCGTTCCTGATCCGCGAACTGCTGGAGGCCGGGCTGCTCCACGAAGACGTCAACACCGTGGCCGGCCCGGGCCTGAGCCGCTACACCCAGGAGCCGTTCCTCGATAACGGCAAGCTGGTATGGCGCGACGGCCCGATCGAAAGCCTCGACGAAAGCATCCTGCGCCCGGTGGCCCGGGCCTTCTCGCCGGAAGGCGGGCTGCGGGTCATGGAAGGCAATCTGGGGCGCGGGGTGATGAAGGTCTCCGCCGTGGCCCCCGAGCACCAGGTCGTCGAGGCTCCGGCCATGGTGTTCCAGGACCAGCAGGACCTGGCCGACGCCTTCAAGGCCGGCCAGTTGGAAAAAGACTTCGTGGCGGTGATGCGCTTCCAGGGCCCGCGTTCCAATGGCATGCCCGAGCTGCACAAGATGACCCCTTTCCTCGGGGTGCTGCAGGACCGTGGCTTCAAGGTGGCACTGGTCACCGACGGGCGCATGTCCGGCGCCTCGGGCAAGATCCCAGCGGCCATCCACGTCAGCCCCGAGGCCCAGGTCGGCGGGGCGCTGGCCCGAGTGCGGGATGGCGACATCATTCGCGTGGATGGCGTCAAGGGCACCCTGGAGCTTAAGGTGGACGCCGAACAGTTCGCCGCCCGCGAGCCGGCCAAGGGCCTGCTGGGCAACAACGTCGGCACCGGCCGCGAACTCTTCGCCTTCATGCGCATGGCCTTCAGCTCGGCGGAGCAGGGCGCCAGCGCCTTCACTTCTGCCCTGGAGACACTGAATTGAAACTGGCCCTGGTCGGTGACATCGGCGGCACCAACGCCCGGTTCGCGTTGTGGAAAGACCAACAGCTGGACGCGATCCAGGTCCATGCCACGGCGGACTACAGTTGTCCGGAAGATGCCATCAAGGCCTATCTGAAGGAGCAGGGCCTGGCCCTGGGCGCGGTGGGTTCGGTGTGCCTGTCGGTGGCCGGGCCGGTCAGCGGCGACGAGTTCCGCTTCACCAACAATCACTGGCGCCTGGACCGCCAGGCGTTCTGCCAGGCGCTGCAGGTCGAGCGCCTGCTGTTGGTCAACGATTTCTCGGCCATGGCCCTGGGCATGACCCGGCTGCAACCGGATGAGTTCCGCGTGGTCTGCGAGGGCGTTGCCGAGCCGCTGCGCCCGGCGGTGGTGATCGGCCCGGGCACCGGCCTGGGGGGGGGCACCCCGCCGAACTTCGGCGATGGTCGCTCCCTGGCCCCGCCGGGGGGGGGCGGGCATGTCGGCCCGCCCCTGAGCCGCCCCCCGGCAAACCCACCCTGGGCACACCTCCCCCCCCAGATCGGCCATGTCCGCGCCCAGCCCCCCCT
>NZ_JBJJLO010000047.1:0-44734 GCF_046230915.1 Pseudomonas sp. KCJK8993 | reverse complement strand
GCCCTGCCCCAGGCCGTTGAGCGCGCCGATGAAGGCCGGGCGCTGCTGGGCATCCAGCGCCAGCAAGCGCGAGCCCTTGCCCAGGGCGATCGCCCCCCAGGCCTTGCCGATGGCGATCTGCGGGCGCAGCAGGCTGGCGCCATCCTCCCTTTGCAAGGCCACCAGGTGACCACCGGCATCGAGTACCGCGATGGCCAGCGGCGCGGCACTGATCTTGCGCCCCGCCTGGATGGCCTGGTTGGCCAGGTTGACCGCGACTTTCAAGGTTAAAGCGCTCATGGGTGCCGTCCTCATCTTGTTATTGGAAAGCCTGGTGGAGCTTCTTTCAGGAGAAGCTAGATGCACTGAATAGAACACAATGAACATTGTTTTTGTATACAATATTTACTGAAATATAGCCCATGCGACAAAATGACACCGCTTTATCAGGGCTGAAAGCGCAGCCGATAGCGTCCAAGAAAAGCCATTGACCTGCGTAGCTTGCCGTGAATACACTCTGCGCAAAGCCACTTGTATACAATTACAAAACGTAAGAGGCACAAAATAATGAGCAAAATGAGAGCAATCGAAGCCGCCGTTCTGGTGATGCGCCGCGAAGGGGTCGACACCGCCTTTGGCATCCCGGGCGCCGCCATCAACCCGCTGTACTCTGCCTTGCAGAAGGTCGGCGGCATCGATCATGTGCTCGCTCGTCATGTCGAAGGCGCCTCGCACATGGCCGAGGGCTACACCCGCACCAAGGCCGGCAACATCGGCGTGTGCATCGGCACCTCGGGCCCGGCCGGCACCGACATGGTCACCGGCCTGTACAGCGCCTCGGCCGACTCCATCCCGATCCTCTGCATCACCGGCCAGGCACCACGGGCCCGCCTGCACAAGGAAGACTTCCAGGCCGTGGACATCACCAGCATCGTCAAGCCGGTGACCAAGTGGGCCACCACCGTGCTGGAGCCGGGCCAGGTGCCCTACGCCTTCCAGAAAGCCTTCCATGAAATGCGCTCCGGCCGCCCGGGCCCGGTACTGATCGACCTGCCGTTCGACGTGCAGATGGCGGAAATCGAATTCGATATCGACGCCTACCAGCCCCTGCCCCTGGCTAAACCCTCGGCCACCCGGGTCCAGGCCGAGAAAGCCCTGGCCATGCTGGCCCAGGCCGAGCGGCCGCTGCTGGTGGCCGGCGGCGGGGTGATCAATGCCGATGCCAGCGAACTGCTGGTGGAGTTCGCCGAACTCACCGGCATCCCGGTGATCCCGACCCTGATGGGCTGGGGCAGCATTCCCGACGATCACCCGCAGATGGTGGGCATGGTCGGCCTGCAAACCTCCCATCGCTACGGCAACGCCACCCTGCTCAAGTCCGATGTGGTGCTGGGCATCGGCAACCGCTGGGCCAACCGCCACACCGGCTCGGTGGACGTCTATACCGAAGGTCGCACGTTCATCCACGTGGACATCGAGCCAACCCAGATCGGCCGGGTCTTCACTCCCGACCTGGGCATCGTTTCCGACGCTGGCAGCGCCCTCACCGTATTCCTGGAAGTGGCCCGCGAATGGCAAGCGGCCGGCAAGCTCAAGGACCGCAGCGCCTGGTTGCATGACTGCCAGCAACGCAAGGCCAGCCTGCAACGCAAGACCCACTTCGACAACGTGCCGGTCAAGCCGCAGCGGGTCTACGAGGAAATGAACCAGGTGTTCGGCAAGGACACCTGCTACGTCAGCACCATCGGCCTGTCGCAGATCGCCGGCGCGCAGTTCCTCCACGTCTACAAGCCGCGCCATTGGATCAACTGCGGCCAGGCCGGCCCGCTGGGCTGGACCATTCCGGCGGCCCTGGGGGTGGTCAAGGCCGATCCGAGCCGCAAGGTGGTGGCACTGTCCGGGGACTACGACTTCCAGTTCATGATCGAAGAGCTGGCGGTGGGTGCGCAGTTCAACCTGCCGTATATCCACGTGGTGGTGAACAACTCCTACCTGGGGCTGATCCGCCAGGCCCAGCGCGGCTTCGACATGGACTATTGCGTACAGCTGTCCTTCGACAACCTCAACGCTCCCGAGCTCAATGGCTACGGCGTGGACCATGTCGCGGTGGCCGAAGGCCTGGGCTGCAAGGCCCTGCGAGTATTCGAGCCCAAGGACATCCAACCGGCCCTGCGCCAGGCCCAGGAACTGGTCGAAACCTTCAAGGTGCCAGTGGTGGTGGAGATCATTCTGGAACGGGTGACCAATATTTCCATGGGGACCGAGATCAACGCCATCAACGAATTCGAGGACCTGGCGCTGGTGGGCAACGACGCCCCCACCGCCATCGCCCTGCTCGACTAACCAGCCAGCACGACTCCCGTAGCCGTCCAGGCCCGCGCTCGAGCGCCAAGCCAACCCCGTCTTCGAGCGCCGCCAGGGTCCACCGGGCCTTGGCGCCTACTGCCCCGGCGACTACAGGACTTGATAGATCCACAGGAGACCACCATGCCGCGTTTTGCCGCCAACCTGTCCATGCTGTTCACCGAGCAGGATTTCCTCGCTCGCTTCAAGGCCGCCGCCGATGCCGGCTTCAGCGGGGTCGAGTACCTGTTTCCCTATGAATTCAGCTCGGCCGAAATCAAGGCCCAGCTCGACGCCCACGGCCTGACCCAGGTGCTGTTCAACCTGCCGGCCGGCGACTGGGCCAAGGGCGAGCGCGGCATCGCCTGCCTGCCCGACCGGGTCGCGGAGTTCCGCGCCGGGGTCGACCTGGCCATCGCCTATGCCCAGGTCCTGGGCAACACCCAGGTCAACTGCCTGGCCGGCATCCGCCCCCAGGGCGTGGATGAGGCCCTGGTGCAAAAGACTTTCGTCGACAACCTCAAGTACGCCGCCGACAAGCTCCAGGCCGTGGGCATCAAGCTGGTGATGGAAGCCATCAACACCCGCGACATTCCCGGCTTCTACCTGAACAACACCGCCCAGGCGCTGTCGATCCGCGAACAGGTCGGCAGTGCCAACCTGTTCCTGCAGTACGACATCTATCACATGCAGGTCATGGAAGGAGACCTGGCCCGGACCCTGGCCAACCACCTGGAGCAGATCAACCACGTGCAGCTGGCGGACAACCCCGGGCGCAACGAACCGGGCACCGGCGAGATCAACTACCGCTTCCTCTTCGAGCACCTGGAGCGCATCGGCTACCAGGGCTGGGTCGGCTGCGAGTACAAGCCGCTGACCACCACCGAAGCGGGCCTGGGCTGGCTCAAGAGCCACAACGCCATCTGATCGGCCATCGCGTCATCGTTCATCGAGGGCCAGGCTGCCCGCGAGATGGATGCCTTGGCACCCCGCAACCTGATAGAGCAATAAAAAGAGGATTTTCCCCATGGCTAAAATCGGATTCATCGGCACCGGCATCATGGGCCACCCCATGGCCGCCAACCTGCAGAAGGCCGGCCACAGCCTGCTGCTCTCGGAACACCACGGCAAGGCCCCGGCCGACCTGATCGCCGCCGGCGCCGTGGCCCTGGCCTCCCCCAAGGACGTGGCCCAGGAAGCCGAGTTCGTGATCATCATGGTGCCCGACACCCCGCAGGTCGAAGACGTGCTGCTGCGCGCCGACGGCGTGGCCGCCGGGATCGGCAAGGGCAAGATCGTCATCGACATGAGTTCGATCTCGCCCACCGCGACCAAGGCCTTCGCCGCCAAGATCAACGAAAAAGGCGCGCAATACCTGGACGCCCCGGTGTCCGGCGGTGAAGTCGGGGCCAAGGCCGCGACCCTGAGCATCATGGTCGGCGGCGACAGCCAGGCCTTCGAACGCGCCCTGCCGCTGTTCCAGAGCATGGGCAAGAACATCACCCTGGTCGGCGGCAATGGCGATGGCCAGACCGCCAAGGTGGCCAACCAGATCATCGTCGCCCTGAACATCCAGGCCGTGGCCGAAGCGCTGCTGTTCGCCGCGAAGAACGGCGCCGACCCGGCCAAGGTGCGCGAAGCGCTGATGGGCGGCTTCGCCTCCTCGCGCATCCTGGAAGTGCATGGCGAACGCATGATCAAGGGCACCTTCGACCCGGGTTTCCGTATCAACCTGCACCAGAAGGACCTCAACCTGGCCCTCAGCGGCGCCCGCGAGCTGGGCATCAACCTGCCCAACACCGCCAACGCCCAGCAGGTGTTCAGCACCTGCAACGCCATCGGTGGTGGCAACTGGGACCACTCGGCCCTGATCAAGGGCCTGGAGCACATGGCCAACTTCTCGATCCGCGACAAGCAGTAAGCCGTATTCGTAGTCGCCGCCCCGGGCTGTGCCGAGGTCCGCGGGAAACGCATCGCTGCGGGCCATGGACGGGCCCCGCCGACCCTGGCGCCGCCCCCGGCGGCGACTACACCTGTTCCACGTCCCCCATAACAAGAATCCGGGAGCCCGCCATGCCGGCCGATCCGCAACAATTGCTGCGTGAGCTGTTCGCCACAGCCATCGACGCCGCCCATCCGCAACATGTCCTCGAAGCCCACCTGCCCAGCGACCGCAGCGGCCGGGTCATCGTCATCGGCGCCGGCAAGGCCGCCGCGGCCATGGCCCAGGTGGTCGAACGCAGTTGGCAGGGCGAAGTCTGCGGGCTGGTGGTGACCCGCTACGGCCACGGCGCCCCTTGTCACAAGATCGAAGTGGTCGAGGCCGCCCATCCGGTGCCCGATGCCGCCGGCCTGGACGTGGCCCGACGCGTGCTGGAGATGGTCAGCGACCTGACGGAACAGGACCGGGTGATTTTCCTGCTGTCCGGCGGTGGCTCGGCGCTGCTGGCCCTGCCCGCCGCCAGCATCACCCTGGCCGACAAGCAGGCGCTGAACAAGGCGCTGCTCAAGTCCGGCGCCACCATCGGCGAGATGAATTGCGTACGCAAGCATCTCTCGGCGATCAAGGGCGGGCGCCTGGCCAAGGCCTGCTGGCCGGCCACGGTGCACACCTACGCGATTTCCGATGTTCCCGGCGATTTGGCGACGGTCATCGCCTCCGGGCCCACGGTGGCCGATCCCAGCACGTCGGCCCAGGCCCTGGCGATTCTCCAGCGCTACGCCATCGAGGTACCGCCGGCGGTACGCGCCTGGCTGCAGAGCCCCGAGTCGGAAACCGTCAAGCCCGGCGACCCGTGCCTGGCCCGCAGTCATTTCCAGCTGATCGCCCGGCCCCAGCAATCCCTGGAGGCGGCGGCGGTCAAGGCGCGCCAGGCCGGTTTCAGCCCGTTGATCCTTGGCGACCTGGAGGGCGAGTCCCGCGAGGTGGCCAAGGTCCACGCCGGGATTGCCCGCCAGGTGGCCCTGCATGGCCAACCCCTGGCCGCGCCCTGCGTGATCCTGTCCGGCGGCGAGACCACGGTCACGGTCCGCGGCAACGGCCGTGGCGGACGCAATGCCGAGTTCCTGCTGAGCCTGACCGACAGCCTCAAGGGCCATCCCGGCATCTACGCCCTGGCTGGGGACACCGACGGCATCGACGGCTCCGAGGACAACGCCGGGGCCATCATGACCCCGGAGAGCTTCGCCCGTGCCACGGCCCTGGGCCTGAACGCCAGCGACGAGCTGGACAACAACAATGGCTACGGCTACTTCGCGGCCCTGGACAGCCTGATCGTCACCGAGCCGACCCGCACCAATGTCAACGACTTCCGCGCCATCCTGATTCTCGAGACCACCCAACATGACGCCTGACAAGAAGGTCAAGATCCTCGCCACCCTGGGCCCGGCCACCGACGGTATCGAGGATATCCGTGAGCTGGTGCAAGCCGGGGTGAACATCTTCCGCCTCAACTTCAGCCACGGCAGCCATGCCGACCACGCCCAGCGCCACGCCTGGATCCGCCAGGTGGAAAGCGAGCTGAACCAACCCCTGGGGATTCTCATGGACCTGCAGGGGCCGAAGCTGCGGGTCGGCACCTTCAGCGCCGGCAAGGTCCAGTTGATACGCGGCCAGGCGCTGCGCCTGGACCTGGACCCGACCCCGGGCGATGCCCGGCGGGTCAACCTGCCCCATCCGGAAATCATCGCCGCGCTGGAGCCCGGCATGGACCTGCTGCTGGATGACGGCAAGCTGCGCCTGCGGGTCGACGCCCGGCATGCCGAGGCCATCGACACCACGGTGCTGGCCGGTGGCGAGCTGTCGGATCGCAAGGGCGTCAACGTGCCCCAGGCGGTGCTGGAGCTGAGCCCGCTGACCGCCAAGGACCGCCGCGACCTGAGCTTCGGCCTGGAACTGGGGGTGGACTGGGTGGCGCTGTCGTTCGTGCAGCGCGCGCAGGATATTCGCGAAGCCCGGGAACTGATCGGCAACCAGGCCTTGTTGATGGCCAAGATCGAGAAACCCTCGGCGGTGGCGCAACTGCGGGACATCGCCGAGCTCAGCGACGCGATCATGGTGGCCCGGGGCGACCTGGGGGTCGAGGTGCCGGCCGAAGCCGTGCCGCAGATCCAGAAGGACATCATCGCCACCTGCCGCCAGCTGGGCCGGCCGGTGGTGGTGGCCACGCAGATGCTGGAGTCCATGCGCTTCTCCCCGGCGCCCACCCGGGCCGAAGTCACCGATGTCGCCAATGCCGTGGCCGAAGGCACGGACGCGGTGATGCTCTCGGCGGAAACCGCCTCCGGCGAATACCCGCTGGAGGCCGTGCAGATGATGAGCAAGATCATCCGCCAGGTGGAAACCGGGCCGGACTACCAAACCCAACTGGACGTCAACCGGCCCCAGGCCGAAGCCACGGTGTCCGATGCCATCAGCTGCGCGATCCGGCGTATCTGCAGCATCCTGCCGGTGGCGGTACTGGTGAACTACAGCGAGTCCGGCAGCTCGACCCTGCGCGCCGCCCGGGAACGGCCGTCGGTGCCGATCCTCAACCTGACCCCCAACCTGCAGGCCGCGCGCCGCCTGTCCCTGGCCTGGGGCGTGCACTCGGTGGTCAACGACCGCCTGCGCCAGGTCGACGAAGTCTGCAGTACGGCCCTGGAGATCGCCCAGGCCCAAGGCCTGGCGCAGCGTGGGGACACGGTGGTGATCACCGCCGGTGTGCCGTTCGGCCAGCCGGGGACGACTAACTCCTTGCGTGTCGAAACCCTTCTCTGACCTGCCCCACTGCCGGTGCTGCGGCCCCGCTCCATCCAGAACTCTCCAGAGAGGGAGCCGTATGGACCGGACGCAGCCAACAGCGGCCGCACTGACCGATATCCATCATGCCGTCACAGTCGTTCAACGCTTTCTGCCCCGATTGGGCCACTGCCCTGCTCAATGGCTTCAGCCAGATCTTTCTCCAGCGCGACCCGCTGTGCGGCCTGCTGTGCCTGCTGGCGATCCTGGCCTGCGCCCCGGCGCTGCTCGGTGGCGCCCTGCTCGGCGCCCTGGCCGGGCTGCTGACGGCCCAGCAACGGGGCTACGCCAAGGCCGACCGGCAAGCCGGGCTGTTCAGCTACAACGGCGTGTTGCTCGGGCTGCTGCTGAGCCTGTACCTGCCCTGGACGATCTTGCTGCCGCCCTTGATCATCGCCGCCGGCGGCCTGAGCGCGATCCTCACCCAGCAGTGGCTCAAGCGCGCCCGGCAACCCGCCCGGCTGCCGGCCTATACCGCGCCCTTCGTCGGCCTCGGCTGGCTCCTGGCCGGCCTGTTCACGCCGCTGGCCGCCAACCCGGCGCCCACCGGACTATCGCCCATGGGGCTGCTGGGCGGCCTGTTCCAGGGCCTGGGCCAGGTGATGTTCCTCGGCGACTGGCTGGCGGGGCTGCTGGTCTTCGCCGGCCTGCTGCTGGCCAACCGCCGGGCGGCGATCTGGGCCCTGGGCGGCTCGGGGTTCGGCCTGGGCGTGGCGGCGATGCTGCAGGAGCCCGGCCAGGCGCTCTCGGGACTGGCCGGCTATAACTGCGCGCTGGTGGCCCTGGCGCTGGGGCAGATCGGCCTGCGCCCCTGGTGGCCGCTGCTGGGCATGGTCCTGGCGCTGCTGATCACCCCCGGCATCGCCGCGATAGGCTTGCCCCCACTCACCGGCCCCTTCGTCCTCGCCTGCTGGCTGGTGCTGGCCTGCAACCGGGTGTTGGGCCGCACCCCGCGCCGCGACGCGCCTTGCGCTAGCGCAACGAATCCACCTAGGCTTCGCTGATCTTCGATTCAGGCGATTTCCATGGGTAACAGCGACAACTGGCGGCAACGCCTCTACGTGATGATCTTCCAGACCGACACCGTGGCTGGAAGACGCTTCGATACCACCCTGCTGCTGATCATCCTCGCCAGCCTGGTGATCGTGATCCTCGACAGCATCGACCAGGTGCACCGCGACTACGCCAACGTCCTGGCGTACATCGAATGGGGCTTCACCCTGATCTTCGCCATCGAGTACGGGCTGCGCCTGTACTGCTCGCCCAAGCCGCTGCGCTATGCCTTCAGCTTCTACGGCCTGGTGGACCTGCTGGCGATCGTCCCCGGGATCCTCGCCCTGTACTACAGCGACGCCCAGTACCTGTTGATCATCCGCATCATCCGCATGCTGCGGATCTTTCGCGTGCTCAAGCTGGCGCCCTACCTCAAGCAGGCCCACTACCTGCTCGATGCCCTGCGCGGCAGCAAGCAGAAGATCCTGGTGTTCCTGCTCAGCGTCTGCACCCTGGTCACGGTGTTCGGCACCCTGATGTACGTGGTCGAAGGTCCGGAGCACGGCTTCACCAGCATTCCCAAGGGCATCTACTGGGCCATCGTCACCCTCACCACCGTGGGCTACGGCGATATCGTGCCCAAGACGGTGATCGGCCAGGTGATCTCGTCCATGGTGATGATCACCGGTTACTCGATCATCGCCGTGCCCACCGGGATCTTCACCGCCGAGCTGGCCAGCGCCATGCGCGGCGAGCAGCAGAAGCACGACTGCCCGGTGTGCCGCAAGAACAGCCACGAGCCGGCCGCCGCCTTCTGCTCACGTTGCGGCAATGCGCTGTTCAAGAAAATGGAATAAGCAAAGTCCCTTTCAATCTTTAAAGAGATATAGCGCCCCGGCTATAGTCGGCGGCAAATTGCCTTCACTCTCGAATAAAAGGAAATGTGCAGTGAAAAAACTCTTCAGCGCTTCGCTCCTGGCCGCCGGCCTGGCCCTGGCCGGCGCCGCCCAGGCCGCACCGACCCTGCTCAACGTTTCCTACGACGTGATGCGCGACTTCTACAAGGACTACAACGCCGCCTTCCAGAAACACTGGAAGGCCGAGCACAACGAGAACATCACCCTGCAGATGTCCTTCGGCGGCTCCAGCAAGCAAGCGCGCTCGGTGATCGACGGCCTGCCGGCGGATGTCATCACCATGAACATGGCCACCGACATCAACGCCCTGGCGGACAACGGCAAGCTGGTCCCGGACAACTGGGTCACCCGCCTGCCGGACAACAGCGCCCCCTTCACCTCCGCCACGGTGTTCATCGTGCGCAAGGGCAACCCCAAGGCATTGAAGGACTGGCCGGACCTGCTCAAGGACGGCGTGCAGGTGATCGTGCCCAACCCCAAGACCTCGGGTAACGGTCGCTACACCTACCTCTCGGCCTGGGGCTACGTGCTCAAGAACGGCGGCGACGAGAACAAGGCCAAGGACTTCGTCGGCAAGCTGTTCAAGCAGGCGCCGGTGCTGGACACCGGTGGCCGCGCCGCCACCACGACCTTCATGACCAACCAGATCGGCGACGTGCTGGTGACCTTCGAGAACGAGGCGGAAATGATCGCCCGCGAATTCGGCCGCGATCAGTTCGAGGTGATCTACCCGAGCGTCTCCGCCGAAGCCGAGCCTCCGGTGTCGGTAGTGGACAAGGTGGTGGAGAAGAAAGGCACCCGCGCCGCCGCCGAGGAATACCTGAAGTACCTGTGGTCGCCGGAAGGCCAGGAGATCGCCGCCAACAACTACCTGCGCCCACGGGATCCGAAGGTGCTGGCCAAGTTCACCGACCGCTTCCCGAAAGTCGACTTCCTCTCGGTGGAGAAGACCTTCGGCGACTGGCGCAGCGTACAGAAGACCCACTTCAACGATGGCGGGATCTTCGACCAGATCTACACCAACGCCAAGTGACCCCTCGCGGGTGAATGAAAAAAGCGACCCTGGTGGTCGCTTTTTTCATGCCTGATGGCGAGTTCAGAGTGCCCGTGCCGGATTGAACAACGCCGCCGTGGCCACCTGGTGCTGCTCCTCCAGCACCGCCTCGGCCTCGACTTCGATCAGCCACTCGGGCAGCGACAGGCCGCTGACGATGATCCACGAAGACGCCGGCGGCTGGCTGGCAAAGCGCTCCAGCAGCACCGCGCTGATGTGTTCCTGCTGGTCGCGGGCGGCTTCGGCGATGTAGATCCGCAGCATCACCACATCCGCCAGCGTTCCACCGGCCTCGGCCAACACCCGCTGGATATTGTCGAAGGCCTGCTCGGTCTGCTCCCGCAGGCCCGTGCCCACGGTGCGTTCATGTTCATCCACCCCCACCTGGCCGGACAGCAGCAGGCGCCGCCCGCCCCGCACCTCCACGGCCTGGCTGAAGCCGTATTGCAGCGAATTGAACACACTGGCTGGATTGAACGTCGACTTTTCCATAAGGCACTCCCGGCGCATTGAACGACCGGAAACCGTAAACCAAGGCTTTGGCGACTTCCACTGCAACCCGCGTGCTGCAACATTTGGCAATGCAAGCCTGGGCACCGCAGAGCCGGAGCGGGATCTTCCACGCCGCAGACAACGGCCTTACATGGGCGGAGCCACCCCGTCCTTGCCGGCGGAAATCGATTGCGCGATCAGTTTGCCGTCGGCGCCCTGGATGACGAACATCACCACCTTGACCCCGGCCTTGAGCAAGCTGCGATCCCCCGGCACCAGGTTGACGATGGGCACGTCGTCCGGCACCAGGATCTTCTGCTGGCCGCCCTTGTAGTTGACGGTCAGGGTCCGGCCATTGCTCACCACCAGGTCGCCGACGCTGCCATTGGTCATGCTGCTGCCCCGGGCCAGGTCGAAAGGCCGGTGGCCGTCACCGGTGCCGGCCATCTGCGGCGCGAACACATGCACTTCCAGGGCCTTGAGGGTGCCATCGGCCATGGGCATGGCCGCCGAGCCGATGTAGCTGCCCGGCTTGATGTCCTCGATGTTGGCCAGGGTCACGGCGCGGACCTGGGTCTGCGGCGTCAACTCGATGCTGACGTTCTCCCCGCTATTGGCATGCACCCGCAGCACATCGCCGCTAACACCGGTGATCTCCCCCCGCACGCCAATGCGCATGCCGGGCGCCTCCTGGGCCAGGGCACTGCCGAGCAGGGCCATCAGGGCGAAGCATTGGATAACGCACAACACAGGCAGAGATGGTTTCATGGCAACAAGGTCCTCGGCAGAGCGAAGCGGTACAGGACCGAGCCAGCAGCCGGCCCGGAAAGACCACCAGCCTGCTACCAGGCGCGAGCCAAGTAAATGCCTGGCCGGCGCCTGGGTGGACTGGCGGCCAGGCACGTCCCGCTTTTGCCGTTGCTCGAGATGCCTTACCCCCGGGCTCAGCTGGCGTCGATGTCTTCACCGGTTCGATCGCGAACCCACACCAGCACCAGGGTGGACAAGGCGACCGTCCCCATCATGTACCAGGCCGGGGCCAGGGGTTGTTCGGTCACCTGCAACAGCCAGGTCACGAAGAACTGGGCGAAACCGCCGAACACCGAGACGCCGATGCCGTAGGCCGCAGCCATGCCGCAGGTGCGTACGGACTTGGGGAACATCTCCGGCAGCATGGTGATCCCCGGCACGGTCTGCAGCGTCAGCAGCACCGATAACAAACCGATGATCAGCAACAGGCTGGCCAGGCTGGGAGCGGCGATCAACCACTGGAAGCACGGGACGATCGCCACCAGGGTCCACAGCCGCGAATGGAAGATCACCCGCTTGCGCCCCCAGCGATCGGCCAGCCAGCCCACCAGCGGCGACAAGAGGAAGCACACGGCTCCCACCACCACGCTGGCCAGCAGGCTGGAGGTGGTGGGCAAGCCCAGCACCCGGGCGGCATAGGCCGGCATGTAGAACGCGATGATCTGGGTCGAGACCATCGCGCCCAGCATCAGCAGCACGCTCTTGCCCAGGGTGGCCTTGTGCTGGCCGAACAATTCGCGCAACGGGCTGCTGCGGGCGGCCCGCTCCATGGCCTGCCGGCTATGGGCGCTGGATACGCCGGCCACGAGCGTGTCTTCCAGGTGCCGGCGAATGTACCAACCCACCGGGGCGGTGAGCATGCCGATGAAGAACGGGATGCGCCAACCCCATCCAGCCATCGCTGCCTGGCCCAGGCCAGCCACCAGGGCGGCGACCATGATCGCGCCGAGGAAAATCCCCAGGGATTGGCTGCCGAACTGCCAGCTGGCATAGAAGCCTCGCTGCGATGCCGGGGCATGCTCGACCAGCAAGGTGGTCGCCGCCCCCACCTCGCCCCCGGCGGCGAACCCCTGGATCAGCCGCGCCAGGACCATCACCAGCGGCGCGACCATGCCGATCTGGGCATAGGTCGGGGTCAGGGCCATCATCGCGCAACCCAGGCCCATGAGGAGCAACGTCAGGGTCAACGCCGAACGCCGGCCGAAACGATCGGAATAGGAACCGATCAGCAGCGCACCCACCGGACGCATCAGGAACCCCACGCCGAAGGTGGCGGTGGTCAAGAGCAATTGGCCGTAGGAGGAAGCCGAGGGAAAGAACAACGGGCCGATGAACAGCATCAGGAAGCTGAACACCGTGAAGTCGAAGAATTCCAGGGCGTTGCCGATAGTGGTACCGACAATCACCCGGCGGCGGGATACGCGAAGAGCAGGCGCCACCAGCGGCGCATAGGACTGCTGAACAATGCTCATGACGTTCTCCTGGGCACAAGGCAATAGACACTCACCACCGGCCAGCCCGGGCAGGCCCGGCCGGATCACGGTCAACGGCTACGGATCAGTCGTCCGGCCCCAGGAAGGTGCTCACCAGCTTCACCCAGTAGGTGGCGCCATAGGGCAGGCTGGCATCGTTGAAGTCATAACCGGGGTTGTGCAGCAGGCAACCGCCTTCGCTGCCCTCACCGTTGCCCATGACCAGGTAGCTGCCGGGGTAGGCCTGCAACATGAAGGAGAAATCCTCGCTGCAAGTCATCGGCTGCATATCGGCCACCAAGCCCTCGTCGCCCAGCCAATCCTGGACCACCCCACGGGCCAGCGCGGTTTCGTGCGGATGGTTGTACAGCACCGGAAAGGCATTGGGGCTGACCAGCACTTCGGCCCTGGCCCCATAGGCCCGGGCCTGGGCGTGGGCCAGTTCGTCGATACGCCTGAGCAGCAGGTCGCGGGTGGCGTTCTTCAAGGCGCGGACCGTCACGGCCAGTTCGACACTGGCGGGTACCACCGACGAACTGCTGCCGCCGTGGATCGCTCCGACCCCGACGACGCCCATGTCCAGCGGTGGTACGTTGCGTGCCACCACCGTCTGCAAGGCCATGACCAGTGAAGCGGCGGTGACTACCGGGTCCACGGTGTCGTGGGGCATGGCGCCATGCCCACCACGACCATGGATGCGGATAGTGACGGTATCGGCCGACGCCATGAACGGCCCGGCCAGGAAGCCGAAGCGCCCCACCGGCAGGCCCGGCCAGTTGTGCATGGCGAACACCGCATCACAGGGGAACAGCTGGAACAGGCCGTCCTCGATCATCTTGCGCGCCCCCACATGCCCCTCTTCGGCGGGCTGGAAAATCAGGCGCACAGTGCCATCGAAGTCGATATCCCGAGCCAGGCACTGGCCGGCGGCGAGCAGCATCGCCGTATGCCCGTCGTGGCCACAGGCGTGCATCTTGCCCTCGTGGCGGCTGGCATAAGGCAGGCCGCTGGTCTCCAGGATCGGCAACGCGTCCATGTCCGCACGCAGGCCGATGACCCGAGCACTGCGGCCCTTGCGCAGCGAGCCGACCACCCCGGTGCCGGCCAGCCCCTGGTGGACTTCGTAGCCCCACTCGCGCAGCTTGGCGGCTACCAGGCGGCTGGTTTCGAATTCTTCGTAGCTCAGTTCGGGATGAGCATGCAGGTGTTGGCGCAGGGCAGTCATGGCGGGGGTCAACGCCTGTACTTCAGGCAGGATCGCTTGGTTCGGCATGGGTTACTCCTCAGCGATGTCGTACGGCCCGATCGTCGGCTGAGACGCTGTCAGGCTCTTGTAGGAAGTCGCCAGCGCGCCAGGGCGGACCCCGTCGCTACGGCACGCCGACTATCGCCCCAGGTCCTGGCAAAAATAAAATAATATGTTCCGATCTGGCTCCTCGGAATTTCTTATGAAGATCAGCCTGCGCCACCTGCGATATGCCCTGGCGGTCACTCGCCACACCAACATCACCCAGGCCGCCGAGCACTTGAGCGTGTCCCAGCCGGCGATTTCGGCGGCGATCGGCGAACTGGAGAGCCACTTGGGGCAGTTGCTGTTCATCCGCCAACGTGGGCAAGGCATGAGCCTCACTCCCTTCGGCCGCTTGGCGATGGACAAGGCCCGGCAGATCCTGGCCGGCGTAGATGAACTGGAACACCTGGCGGACAGCGGTCATTCACTGTCCGGCGAACTGATGCTGGCGTGCTTCGAAGACCTGGCCCCCTACTGCCTGCCGCAGCTGCTGCGCGGCCTGCAACAGCGCCATCCAGGGATCAAGGTGAGCATTCGCGAGTGCGGGTTCGACCAGATCGGCAAGCAGTTGGGCAACGGCAGCCTGGACGCCGCGCTGAGTTACGACCTGGGCCTGCCGGATGGCGTGCAGACCACCGTGCTATGCGAACTGGCGGCCCATGCCTTGTTGCCGGCCGGGCATCCCCTGGCGGCCCAGCAAGCGGTCAGCCTGGGCCAGCTGTGCAAGCACCCCCTGGTCCTGACCGGGCAGGCCTACAGTTGGCAGCACTTCCTGGACCTGTTGCGTTTCCATGGGCTGCAGCCCCGGAGCCTGACCAAGACCCAATCCTTCGAACTGCAACGCGGGCTGGTGGCCAACGGCCTGGGCGTGGGCTTGGCCTATACCCGGCCATTTGGCGATCACAGCTACGACGGCCAACCGTTGGCGGTGCGCCCCATCAGCGAAGCCTTGCCGTTGCAGCGTATCGTCCTGGCGCAGTTGCAGAACCATAGCGACTCGCAGCTGGTCAACGCCTTGCGGGAACAGGCGGTGCAATGGTTCGGCCAAAGCCCGGTGTTCGGCTGGTAACCCGGGCTTTGGCATGGCCCAGGCTCAGATCCGCTCGCGGATCAGCACCTCGATGTTCGCCGCCGCGCCCCAGCGGCGAACCAGCGCGAGCAGTTGCGGATCGGTTTCACCCACCAGGTAGAGGGTGTCGATGACCTGGGTGGCCGCCCACTCGACGAACTCGCTGCCATCGAAGTCGGCCGGGCTGGCGAGGTGGAATTCGTTCTCGTAGAAGCCGGCGCTCACCGCCACCGGGGTGTCCTGGGGGCCGGCCGCCATGATGAAATCGCAGGCCAGGTGCACCACGCCCCAACCCGCCACCCGCCAATTGCCCAGCGCCTCGTCGAGCCGGGCCCGGGCGCCCCGGGCAAAGCCCAGGCCGTCGAGCACCACCCGGCGGTTGACGATCAGCCACAGCTTGCGCCGCTTCGGCACCTTGAGCCGTACTTCGCCGGTGACCTTCGAGGCCCGCAGGGCCAGGGCGAACACCAGCAGCAAGGGGGCGAAGTAGCTATAGATTTTTTCGGCCCGGCTGGTTTCGGTCAGCGCGCGCAGGCGATCGACCTCCTTGCCCTGGCGCTGCTGTTCGGCGAAGTCTTCGGCCAGGCGCTCCAGCCACTGGCCAACCACGGCCGAGGAGTACTCGCCGCGCAGATCCCCCAGGGCCTGCTGCACCTGGGTCACCGCCAGTATCGACAAACGACCATCGTCCATGCGCGGCAAGCTGGCAAAACGCTCGCACAGGTTGAGCACCTGGGCGGCGTCCTGGGGTTCAAGGCGCTGGGGCGCCGACTTGCACAGTTCGGGGGCCAGCAGGTCGTCGATGTCCGCCATTACCCGCCGCTGCAATCCGGCCTGGGCGCCCTGCGCCAGGCGATAGTCGCTCTGGAACCAATCCACCCGCACCACCTGGGTGGCACTGATCAGGGCCAGGGACGCCAGCGTCAGCCAGCCGTAGTCCACCTTCTTCCAACCCACCTCGGTCAGCGGGAATACCGAGATGAAGGTCCAGCAACAGAAGTAATAGAAAAACGCGAAGACCACCAGCAAGGACAATGGCTGCACCGACAGATAGATCAGTTCCGGCACTTCGGCCGGGCCCGATCCGTAGAGCAGCAACAGCACGCTGCTTAGCGCCAGCCAGAACAGCATCGGCAGGAAATAGGGTTTGTTCAGGGATTTTTTCATCGGTCGCTCAACGGCAGCGGCTCAGGAACACCTCGCTGTATCGGCCAAGGTCCACGAGGCTTAAGCATGTGCGACAAAGGCCCTGGGATGGGCCTTGGCGAGGGTACGGCTTTACTGGAACTGGCGGCCGAGCCCGGCGGGCACGCCATGGATATCGGTGTCTTCCCAGGGGCCGTCGGGGCTGATGGAGCGGCTCCAGCCGTTGTTCCAGCGATAGTAGGTGCGCTGGCGATAAAAGGTGTTGTCCTGGTTATCCAGCACGTAGACCCCCAGTCGAGGGTCCCAGTGGCTGTGCCCGCCCGGAGGCGGAGCGAAGCTGGCCGAGGTGCGTGGCAAGGCCTTGGTTGCAGGCGCTGGCGCATGGGGCGTGGCAGGCTTGCCGGAGGGCGCCGTGGACGGAGCCGGGCGGGTGCTCGGCCCCGCAGGCGGGATGGGCTCGGAACTGCTGGGTAGCGGCCGCTGGACCGTACAAGCGCTCAACCCCAGGACCAGGGATAACAGGGTGATGCGAGCGATGGCGGTCATGGTGGTTTCTCTTTATTTATCCGGGCTGTCGATGGTCAGCTGCTGGGCCGTGGTGGTGCTGCTGGCCAGGGGCTGGCTGTGTCCGACCCATTCACCGGCCGTTGGCTGGCCAGCGCGGGAAACACGCGCAACCAGTTGGACTTCAGGGAAGTTCGACAGTTTCAGCTGCGGCATCATCGCGTCGGCATCCCCCAGCTCGACGGTGGCCGGCAAGTCGGCCACGGTCAGGCGCTTGGCCGCCAAGGGCGCCGGTGGCCCCTGGGTGGCGCGGGCGAAGATGAACACGCTGTCGCCCGGCTGGACCTTGGCCTTGAGTTCGGCGGCCAGGTCGACCCGGACCTTGAGCAGCGCCCCCTTGGCCTTGGTCGCGGGCTCGACGGCCACCTTGCCACCGCTTGCCGCCAGCTTCTCGCTGGCCCGGTCGATCCCGCCTTGCAGGGCTGCACGGGATTTGTCGTCCGGCGGCAGTTGCGCCTGCAGGCGCTTCCAATAGTCGATGGCGTCCTGGAACCGCTCGCTTTCGAAGGCGGCGATACCCAGCAGGCCCAGGCTGGTGACCTCATTGGGATCGGCCTTGAGCGCTTCGTCGGTGAGGGCCTGTACTTTGTCCGACCACTTCTTGTCATCGGCGAAATACTGGGCCTGGGCCCACTGCCCCAGCAGCTCGGGCTGGCGCCCGGCCAGGGCCACGGTGCGCTCGAAGATCTTCGCCGCATCCGCCGGCCGATCCTGGGCCATGTAGGTGCGCCCGAGGAAGTACAGGCCTTCGGCGGAGTCCGGCTGGGCCGCCACCGCACGCTCCAGGCGCTGGGTCATTTCCTCCATGGTCCGCGGCGCCTGGGCGAACTCGCGGGTCAGCTCGACCTTGTCGCTGGCGCCGAAGTGCAGGTACAGGCCCAGGCCCAGGAGCGGCACCAGCACCGCCGCCAGCAAGGGCAGCGGCTTGCCCAGCCGCGTACTGCGCACCTGGCCGTTGCCTTCGGTGTCCGCCAACAGCTCGCGGGCGGCCTCGGCCCGGCCGCTGTCCAGTTGTTCGGCGCTGAGCACACCTTCTTGCTGCTGGCCCTGCAACTCGGCCAGGCGTTCTTCATACAGCGCAACGTTGAGCGCGGTCCGGTCCTCTTCGCGCTGGACGCGACGCTCACGCAGTATAGGGATCAGCAGGAAACTCAAGGCGATCAGGAGCAACAGGCCTGCCGCGAGCCAGAAATCAGTCATGGGTGGTTTTTATCCAGCAGTTGGTCGAGGCGCTGCCGCTCTTCGGCGGAAAGCGTGTTCGGGCTGTCGCTACGCTGGGCGCGGCGGCGCCGGACAATCACGGCGATGATCACCACGCCGCCCAGCAGCAGCCCGGCGGGGCCGAACCAGAGCAAGGCGGTCTTGCCGGTCAGGGCCGGGTTGTAGCGCACGAAATCACCGTAGCGATCGACCATGAAGTCGATGATCTGCTGATTGTCCTTGCCTTCGCCGAGCATGCGGAAGATTTCCTTGCGCAAGTCCGCGGCGATGGGCGCGTTGGAGTCGGCGATGTCCTGGTTCTGGCACTTGGGACAGCGCAACTCCTTGGTCAGCTCGTGGAACCGCTCACGCTCGCCGTCATTGGCGAACTGGTAGGTGTCGATGGCCGCCCGGGCCACCCCGACGATACCCAGGCCCAGCAGGGCCGCGATCAACCAGCGCTTCATGGCTTGGCCTCGTCGACCAGGGCCTGGTACTTGGCGGCCAGTTGCTCGCGCCAGACCACTTCGTCGATCACCCCGACGTACTTGTCGCGGATGATGCCCTTGGCGTCGATGAAGAAGGTTTCCGGGGCGCCATACACGCCGAGGTTCAGGCCCAGGGAGCCCTCCTCGTCGCGCACGTCCAGCAGGTAGGGATTGTGGAACTCGGCCAGCCACTTCAGGGCATCGGCGTTGACGTCCTTGTAGTTGATCCCGTAGATCACCACGCCACGCTCGGCCAGCTTGTTCAGCACCGGGTGCTCGACCCGGCAGGAAATGCACCAGGTGCCCCAGACGTTGACCAGCGCCGGCTTGCCCAGCAGGTCGGCGCGGGTCAGGGTCTTGTCGCCCTGAACCGAAGGCAGGGAAAACTCCGGGAACGGCTTGCCGATCATCGCCGATGGCAGCTCGGCGGGGTCCAGGTACAACCCGCGATAGAGGAACACCGCCACCACCAGGAACAGCGCCAGGGGCAACATCATCATCCAGCGTTTCATGCAGTGGCTCCTGTCATGCCCAGCGCTTCACGCACCCGGCTCTTGACCTTGACTCGATAACGCCGGTCCAGCGCCGCCAGAACCCCGCCCAGGCCGGTCAGCAGGCCGCCGAGCCAGATCCAGCGCACGAACGGCTTGACGTGCACCCGCACCGCCCAGGCGCCATTGCCCAGGGGCTCGCCGAGGGCGACATACAGGTCACGGGTGAAACCGGCGTCGATCCCGGCCTCGGTCATCATCGAGCTCTGCACGGTGTACAGGCGCTTTTCCGGATGCAGCACCGCCACTTCCTGGCCGTTGCGCACGACGCGGACAGTGCCCTTGTCGGAGGTGAAGTTCGGTCCTTCGAAGTGCTTGGCGCCTTCGAAGATGAAGTGGTAGCCGGCCAGTTCCATGGACTCGCCCGGCTCCAGGCGCAGGTCGCGCTCGGCGCTGCTCTGGCTCGACAGCACCACGCCCAGGGCGCAGACCGCGATCCCCAGGTGCGCCAGGTGCATGCCCCAGTAGCTGCGGGTCAGGCTCGGCAGGCCCTTGAGCAAGCCCTTGTGGCGAGTCTTGTCGAAGATATCCCGCACTCCGGACAACACCACCCAGGCCGCCAGCAGGAAAGTCGCCAGCACCGCCCAGTTGAAGTCGCCATAGGCGATGCCCGCCACCACGGCCAGGGCCACGCTGCCCAGCAACACCGGAGCCAGCATGCCCAGCAGCCATTTGACCGGGGTGTCTTTCCAGCGCACCAGCACGCCCACCGCCAGCACCACCATCAACAGGGCCATCAGCGGGATGAACAGCGCATTGAAGTACGGCGGCCCCACCGACAGCTTGGCGCCGCTCAGGGCGTCCAGCACCAGCGGGTACAAGGTCCCCAGAAGGATCATCGAGGCGGCCACCACCAGCACCAGGTTGTTGCCCAGCAACAGGGTTTCCCGGGACCACAGGTTGAAGCCCACCTGGCTCTTGACCACCGGTGCGCGCAGGGCGAACAGGGTCAGCGAGCCACCCACCACGAACAACAGGAAGAACAGGATGAACACGCCGCGCTCAGGGTCGGCGGCGAAGGCATGGACCGAGGTCAGCACCCCGGAGCGGACCAGGAAGGTGCCCAGCAGGCTCAGGGAGAAGGCGGCGATGGCCAGCAGCACGGTCCAGCTCTTGAACACCCCGCGCTTTTCGGTGACGGCCAGGGAGTGGATCAGCGCGGTGCCTACCAGCCAAGGCATGAAGGAAGCGTTTTCCACCGGGTCCCAGAACCACCAGCCACCCCAGCCCAGCTCGTAGTAGGCCCACCAGGAGCCCAGGGTGATGCCGATGCCGAGGAAGGCCCAGGCGACTATGGTCCAGGGCCGCGACCAGCGGGCCCAGGCGGCATCGAGGCGACCGCCGAGCAGCGCGGCGATGGCGAAGGCGAAGGCCACCGAGAATCCCACGTAGCCCATGTAGAGCATCGGTGGGTGGACGATCAGGCCGATGTCCTGCAACAGCGGGTTGAGATCGCGGCCATCGGCCGGGACCTGGGGCAGGATCCGCGCGAAGGGGTTGGAGGTGACGATCAGGAACGACAGGAAGCCGGTACTGACCATGCCCATGATCGCCAGCACCCGGGCCAGCATCACTTGCGGCAACTGCCGCGAGAACACCGACACGGCGAAGGTCCAGCCACCCAGGATCAGCGCCCAGAGCAGCAGCGAGCCTTCATGGGCGCCCCATACGGCGCTGAACTTGTAGTACCAGGGCAAGGCGCTGTTGGAGTTGTGGGCGACGTAGGCCACCGAGAAATCGTCATTCATGAAGGCGTAGGTCAGGCAGCCGAAGGCAAATACCAAGAAGGCGAACTGCCCCCAGGCCGCCGGCTGCGCCAGGCTCATCCACAACCGGTCGCCACGCCAGGCGCCCAGCAACGGCACCACCGCCTGGACCAGGGCCAGGCACAACGCCAGGATCATCGCCAGGTGGCCGAGCTCGGGAACGAACAAAACGGAACTCATGGCTCAACCCTCCTTGGCCGGCGTCGGTGCCGACTGGCCGCTGTCTTTCAGGGCCTTGGTGACTTCCGGCGGCATGTACTTCTCGTCGTGCTTGGCCAGTACTTCATCGGCGACCACCACGCCATCGGCGTTGATCTTGCCCAGGGCGACGATGCCCTGCCCTTCGCGGAACAGGTCCGGAAGGATGCCACGGTAGGTGATGGTCACCGACTTGTTGAAGTCGGTGACCACGAACTTGACGTCCAGCGAGTCGGCGGAGCGCTCCAGCGAGCCGGCCTGGACCATGCCACCGGCGCGGATGCGGGTGTCATGGGGGGCTTCGCCATTGGCGATCTGGGTCGGGGTGTAGAACAGGTTGATGTTTTCCTTCAGCGCGCTGAGGGCCAGGCCGACGGCGATGCCGACACCCACCAGGATCGCCAGGATGATCAAAAGACGCTTTTTACGCAGCGGATTCACTTACCGTTCTCCCGGCGCAGACGACGCGCCTCTTGTTGCAGATAGCTCCTGCGGTCGAGGATCGGCGCCACCAGCTCACGCACCAGGACCACCAGGCAGATACCGTAGGCCGACCAGACGTACAGGCCGTGATGGCCCATGGCGAGAAAGTCGCTGAAGGATGCAAAACTCATTGTGCGGCCTCCAGGCTGCGTTGGACTTCGGCCTTGACCCAGCTGGTCCGGGCTTCGCGCTTGAGTACCTCAAGGCGCATGCGCAGCAACAGCACCACGGCGAAGAAACAATAGAAACCCAGTACCGTCAGCAACAGCGGCAGCCACATTTCCACCGGCATGGCGGGCCTTTCGGTCAGGGTGAAGGTCGCCCCCTGGTGCAGGGTGTTCCACCACTCCACCGAGTACTTGATGATCGGGATGTTCACCACCCCGACGATCGCCAGCACCGCACAGGCCTTGGCGGCGCTGTCACGGTTGCTGATGGCGGCGTTCAGGGCCATGAGGCCGGCGTACAGGAACAGCAGGATCAGCATCGAGGTCAGCCGGGCATCCCAGACCCACCAGGAACCCCAGGTCGGCTTGCCCCAGATGGCCCCGGTCACCAGCGCCAGGAACGTGATGGAATGACCGATGGGCGCGGCGCATTGCAGGGCAACGTCGGCCAGTTTCATTTTCCATACCAGCCCGACCACCCCGCACACCGCCAGCATCACATAGCAAGACTGGGCCAGCATCGCCATCGGCACATGAATATAGATGATGCGAAAGCTGTTGCCTTGCTGGTAGTCCGGTGGCGCGAAGGCCAGGCCCCAGACCACGCCGATACCAATCAGCAACACGGCGGCGACGCTCAGCCAGGGCAACAGCTTGCCGCTGATGCCGTAAAACCATTTAGGCGAGCCGAGCTTGTGAAACCAGGTCCAGTTCATTCGTTGTTTCCATCACGGTTGCTCTTCGTCTACACGAACAGCCAGGGTCTTTACTGGTTAAAAAACAACCAGACCTCATTATTCGCCGACGCTGATCTTCAGGCCAGCCGCTATTGCAAAGGGTGTCAGGGTCACTGCCAGCGCAGCCAGGCTACCAAGCCACAGCAAGAACCCTGTAGTCGGCAAGCCCTGCAATGCCGCCTGCAAGGCGCCACTGCCGAGAATCAATACTGGGATGTACAAGGGCAGGATCAACAGCGCCAACAACAGGCCGCCGCGCTTGAGCCCTACCGTCAGCGCCGCGCCCACCGCCCCCAGCAAACTGAGGACCGGCGTCCCCAGCAACAACGAGAGCAGCAGCACGGGCAGGCAGGCGGCCGGCAGCCCGAGCATCACCGCCAGCAAGGGCGCGAGCAATACCAGGGCCAACCCGGAGAAAATCCAGTGTGCCAGCACCTTGGCCAGCACCAGAAGGGCCAGGGGGTGCGACGAAAGGACCCACTGCTCCAGGGATCCATCCTCGAAATCACTGCGGAAAAGCCCGTCCAGCGAGAGCAGGACGGACAACAGCGCCGCCACCCAGACCAGGCCAGGAGACAAGGTTTGCAACAATTGTGTCTCAGGTCCCACCGCCAGCGGAAACAAGGCGACGACTATCGCGAAAAATACCAGGGGGTTGGCCAACTCCGCCGGACGCCGGCACAGCAGCCGTGCCTCACGGGCCACCAACAAGGCAAAGACACTCATGCGGCCCACCGTCCCAGGTCGATATCGCGGTATCCCGAGGGCATGCGGCCAAGCGTGTGGTGGGTGGTCAGCACCACCGTGCCGCCACGCTCGCAATGGGCAGCCAGGTGTTCCTCGAGTTGCGCCACGCCCTGCTTGTCCAGGGCGGTGAAGGGTTCATCGAGGATCCACAGCGGCGGACTGTCCAGGTACAAGCGGGCCAGGGCCACACGGCGCTGCTGGCCGGCGGACAGGGTATGGCAGGGAACGTCTTCGAACCCCTTGAGGCCGACGGCGGCCAGGGCCTGCCAGATCGCCTCGCTCCGGGCCGGCTGGTGCAGTGCACAGAGCCAGCTGAGGTTCTCTTCGGCGGTGAGCAAGTCCTTGATGCCGGCGGCATGGCCGATCCACAACAAATTGCGGGCCAGTTCGGCGCGCTGGGCCTGCAACGGCTGGCCGTTGAGCAGCACCTGGCCACTGGTGGGCTGCATCAACCCGGCGAGCAGGCGCAGCAGGCTGGTCTTGCCGCTGCCATTGGGACCGCTGATCTGCACCATGTCTCCAGCCGTCAAGCGCAACTCGAGGTGTTCAAAGAGCATCCGCCAATCGCGCTCACAAGCGAGTGCAACGGCTTCGAGAAGAGGGCTGGTCAAGGGATAGCGGGCCTTTACGGGTTCAAGTCGGCAGTGGAGCGGCCGTTAAAGGAATGCAGGATAAATGCATTGGCGGCCTGTTCTAGAGAGCTGCGTCAAACAATTGTATTGTTTTTACCACTCCTTAAAAGACGGGCGGCATTATACATGTGAGTCCCTACCTTACAGGGGGTTAATTTCCACAGGTTGTGTCCGAATGACAGGCGAAATGAACATCCTCCCGCTGCCGTCGACGCCCGCTCCCGGAGCCTCGCGCGCGCAGCTGCCCAGCGGTGAACTGCTCAAGCTGACGCCACCGCTGGAGGGGTTGATCGCGCCCGGCCAGAGCGCCCGGGCCGAAGTGCTGTCGCTCAAGCAGACGGACCAGACCTTCGAGCTGCTGCTCAAGCTGACCCTGGACAATGGCCGGCAAACCACCCTGCAAGCCACCAGCAACCAACCCCTGCCCCAGGGCACCAGCCTGGCGGTGACCCAGCCATCGGCAGCCAACCTGGCCATTACCGTGCAACAGGCCATCGCCTCCAGCGTCGCCGCCCTGACCCGCCTGGATACCAGCCAACTGCCTCCGGGCACCCTGTTGCAGGGCAAGGTCCTGACCTCGCAACTGCTGCCCCAGGGCGACAACCAGCCAGCGCTGTACCGCTCCCTGGTGAGCCTGCTCAATACCGCCCAGAGCGGCAGCACCCTGGACATCGAAAGCCCGCAGCCGTTGCGTATCGGCAGCCTGCTAAGCGCCCTGGTGACGGATGCCCAGACCCTGAGTTTCGTCCCCTTGAGCAACCGCCAGGAGCAATTGGCGATCGCCGCCCAGCTGGCCAGCCAGCAAAGTCGCCAGGGCTCCCTGGGCGGCCTGCTCAACGCCCTGCAGAACCTGCCCGTCGACAACGGCCAGCCCGGCCCGACCAGCGATCTGCGCGCCGCGGTCGAACGCCTGCTGGGCAACCTGCCCAACGCACAGCAAATGAGCAGCGCCCGTGGAGTGGCCCAGGCGCTGCTGGGCAGCGGCGTGTTCCTCGAGGCCCGGTTGGCTGCCGGCAACCCGGGCCAGGCCGCGGATCTGAAGGCCGACCTGCTGCGCCTGATCGCCCAGTTGACCCCGGCCCTGCCCTCCTCCACCAGTTTCAACGCGATCCTCGCCGCCAATACCCTGGCCCAGTCCCTGCCCAGCTTTGTACGCAGCGCCCTGGGCACCCTGGGCCAGGTGAGCGCCAAAACCACGCCCGGGGGATTCCCGCTGCCGGAGCGCCTGCTGCAAAGCCTGGAAGGCGCGGGCAGCCTGGAACAACTGCTGCGCCTGGCCGCCGCGGCGGTGTCGCGCCTGCAGAGCCACCAACTGGCGGGGCTGGAACAAAGCGGGCGTACCGACGATGGCCGCCAGCTGACCACCTGGCAGCTGGAAATCCCGATGCGCAACCTGCAGGACATCGTGCCCCTGCAGGTCAAGTTGCAGCGTGAGGAACCGGCGCAAGCAGAACAGCAAGCCCAGGACAAACGCGAAGAACGCGAGCCCCGGCAAGCCTTGTGGCGGGTCGACCTGGCCTTCGACCTCGAGCCGCTGGGGCCGCTGCAGGTCCAGGCGCAACTGCTCCAGGGCCGCTTGTCCAGCCAACTATGGGCCGAGCGCCCCTACACCGCGAGCCTGATCGAAAGCCACCTGGGCAGCCTGCGCGAGCGCCTGCTGGCCTCGGGCCTGGATGTCGGCGACCTGGATTGCCATCTCGGCATCCCGCCCCAAGGCCCGCGCACCCGATTGGAACAACGCTGGGTCGACGAAACCGCATGAAGCACTCTGCCCCACCTCGCCAGGCCATCGCCCTCAAATACGATGGCCAGCAGGCTCCGACACTCACCGCCAAGGGCGATGACGAACTGGCCGAAGCGATCCTGAAGATCGCCCGCGACTATGAAGTGCCGATCTATGAGAACGCCGAACTGGTCAGATTGCTGGCGCGCCTGGAATTGGGCGACAGCATCCCGCCGGAGCTGTACCGGACCATCGCCGAGATCATCGCCTTCGCCTGGAACCTCAAGGGCAAGTTCCCGGCAGGCCACGATCCACGGCAGATAGAGACGGAAAAGGACGTCACCGAGCGCGGCGACGATGACTAGAAGAGCATGAGCCGCAAGCTGCATGCTTGAAGCTGATGCTCAGCCTCTATGCAGCTTGCTCACCAACTCGGCCTCGGCCTGGGTCAGGCCGCAGGATTGGGTCAGCTCGTCGACGCTGGCGCCCATGCCCACCAACCGTGCGGCCTGGGCAAAGGACAAGGTGGAGGGATCGCGCTGTTCCAGCTGGGCCAGCTTGTCCGGCAACGGCGCCACCACCGCCCGCAGCTCGTGCAAGTCCTCGCCCATGCGCACCGTGCCGTTCTGGTAATGATCGACCCGCTTGGCCAGTTCCTTGATTCGCAGGTCGCGCAGGGCATCGCCTTCAGCCTGCTGCGCAGCGATCTGCCGCTGGTTGCGGGCAAAGGACAGGAACAACGCGAGGGTGGCGACCCAGAGGATCGCCAGGACGATTACCGCTACCTCGAGGATCAATCAGATACTCTCCAGTTCCGACCATTCCTCTTCGCTCATCATCTTGTCCAGCTCTACCAGGATCAGCAGCTCGCCGTTCTTGTTGCAGACGCCCTGGATGAACTTGGCGGATTCTTCGTTGCCGACATTCGGCGCGGTCTCGACTTCGGATTGGCGCAGGTAGACCACCTCGGCCACGCTGTCGACCATGATCCCGACCACCTGCTTGTCAGCCTCGATGATGACGATCCGGGTGTTGTCGTTGACTTCGGTGGGCACCAGGCCAAAACGCTGGCGAGTGTCGATCACGGTCACCACGTTGCCGCGCAGGTTGATGATGCCCAGCACATAGCTCGGAGCCCCCGGCACCGGGGCGATCTCGGTGTAGCGCAGGACCTCCTGGACGCGCATCACGTTGATGCCGTAGGACTCGTTATCCAGCTTGAAGGTGACCCATTGCAGGATCGGATCTTCGGAACCCTGTGCAGACGACGACTTATTCATACCCTGACCCCTCAAAATACCGTTGGCAACGGCGTGTGTTCTGTATGGCCCCGCCCCACTGGCGCGACCTGTTGTTGGTTCACTTCGGCTTGTGGGCCGCTTGACTGATCGCCAGCTGCTTGGCACCACCGGTGGCGATCAATTGCGCCAACTCGGCGACGTCGAGCAACGCGCACATGTGTTCGATTACCGTACCGGCCAGCCACGGGCGCTGGCCCCGGTGGCTGCGCCACTTGATTTCATTGGGGTCCAGGCGCAGCGAACGACTGACCTGGTGCACGGCCAGCCCCCACTCATAGCCCTGGACCGAAATAACGTATTGCAAGCCCTGGCGGAAATCGTCGCGATAACGATCCGGCATGACCCAGCGCGCCGTGTCCAGCACCTTCAGGTTGCCGGCCTGGCTCGGCAGGATGCCGAGGAACCATTCCGGCTGGCCGAACAACGGCGTCAGGTCCTGGCCCGCCAGGGAGTAGATCGACCCCAGGCACACCAGGGGCACCGCCAGGGTCAGGCCGGCGACATCGAACAACAGGCATTCGAAAGGTTCGGCCGCCCAAGCCGGCCGATCGCTACCGGCGACCGGTGGCGGCGTGTTGCCAGGTGGCAGGTGGACCTCCACCACGGGCGGCACCAAGGCCTGGAGCATCGGCACCACGGGTGAGATCGAGGCCGGCAGGGGTGCCGGTGCATCCTGCACGGGAGCCACGGGCACCGCAGCAGGTGCCTCGGCCTGAACGGCAGGCGGTGCCTGGTAGTGGATCCGTGCATCCCGGGCCTGCTCCTCCAGTACCGCGGCCTGGAATTCGTCCAGCACCTCGCTGGAGGCATCGGTACGGGCCTCAATGACAGGCAGAGCCGGCTCTGCAACGACCTCGGGAAGCGGCTCGTCCTCGGTGGCTTCTTGCAGCAAGGCGTCCAGGTACGACTGCAGCGCCAGCTGCGGCCGGTTCTTGACATCCAGTGGACGATTCATGAGGACACCCACGCACAAAACCCCACACAGTGAACTGTAGGGGTTATCGGCCGGGCTGCCGGACGACTTGAATGGCACTTCACGTCAGGCCACCTGCGCCACGGCTTGTTGCGCCAGCAGATGCTTGAGCAAGGCCTTGTAGGCCAGCACACCACGGCTCTTGCCATCGAATTGCGAAGGCGTGACCCCCGCCCGGCTGGCATCACGCAAGCGCGTATCGACCGGAATATAGCCTTGCCAGATCTGCTCCGGGAACTTGTCCCGCAGGATCCGCAGGGTACCCAACGAGGCCTGGGTCCGTCGGTCGAACAGGGTCGGCACGATGGTGAACGGCAATGGCTGCTTGCGCGAGCGGTTGACCATCGCCAGGGTATTGACCATGCGCTCCAGCCCCTTGACCGCCAGGTGCTCGGTCTGCACCGGAATCACCAGTTGCTGGCTGGCCGCCAGGGCGTTGACCATCAACACCCCAAGCAACGGCGGGCTGTCGATCACCGCGTAGTCGAAATCCTGCCACAGCTGCGCCAGACTCTTGGCGATTACCAGGCCCAGGCCGCTCTGCCCGGGGGATTGGCGCTCCAGGGTGGCCAGGGCCGTGCTCGACGGCAACAGCGAAATCCGCTCGTGGCTGGTGCCCAGCAACAGTTGCCCAGGCAGATCCTCGGGTACGTTGCCCTTGTGCAGGAACAGGTCGTAGCTGCTGTGCTCCAGGCTGTCGGGGTCATAACCGAAATAGCTGGTCATGGAACCATGGGGATCTAGGTCGACCACGACCACGCGCTTGCCCGCCTCCGCCAGCAAGCCGGCTAAAGCGATGGAACTGGTGGTTTTACCGACACCACCCTTTTGATTGGCAACAGCCCAGACTCTCATTCAGTTTGTTCCTCCCGCCCAGCCACAGCAGGGCGAGACATAGCGCAAAGTTATAAAGCAGGTGACGGAGAATTGACGGCACTGCCCTGTACCGGCGATCTCACCGCGGTTGGTGCAGTTTGTGTGCCAGCCCGCTTGAGTGCCGCATCCGGCGTTGCATTGGCGCTGCCAGTACCGGTCAGGCTACGGCGCACATCCAGGTTGCGCGATACCACCAACACCACCCGGCGGTTGCGTGCCCGGCCCTCGGCAGTGGCATTGTTGGCCACCGGCTGGAACTCGCCATAACCCACCGAAGCCATGCGTGCCGGGTTCACCCCCTGCATCGCCAGCATGCGCACGATACTTGCCGAACGGGCCGAAGACAGCTCCCAGTTAGTGGGGTACTGCATGGTCTGGATCGGTTGGTTGTCGGTAAAACCCTCGACATGGATAGGGTTGTCGAAGGGTTTGAGGATCTTCGCCACCTTGTCGATGATGTTGAACGCCTTGTCGCTGGGCATGGCATCGCCGCTGCCGAAGAGCAGGCTGGAATTGAGCTCGATCTCCAACCACAGCTCGTTGCCACGCACAGTCATCTGGTCGGAGCTGATCAGGTCGCCGAAAGCGGCGTTGACATCGTCGGCGATGCTCTTGAGCGGGTCGCTGCCACCCGAGATGCCGGCATCGATCTGCTCGCTGTCCTTGACCAACGGCTTGGCCGGAGTCACGGTCTTGGGCCGTTCGTCCCCAATGGGAATCGGCTTGAGGGCGCGATCGGAGTCGGTGAAGACCCCGACCAGCGCTTCGGAAATGACCTTGTACTTGCCCTCGTTGATCGAGGAAATCGAGTACATGACCACGAAAAACGCGAACAACAGGGTGATGAAGTCGGCGTAGGAAACCAACCAACGCTCGTGGTTGACGTGTTCTTCATGTTGACGACGACGAGCCATGATCAGTCCATGAAGCCTTGCAGCTTCAACTCGATGGAACGCGGGTTCTCGCCTTCGGCGATCGACAGGAGCCCCTCGAGGAGCATTTCCCGGTACCGCGACTGGCGCAGGGCGATGGACTTGAGCTTGGCGGCGATCGGCAACAGCACCAGGTTGGCGCTGGCCACGCCATAGATGGTGGCGACGAAGGCCACGGCGATACCGCTACCCAGCTGCGATGGATCGGCCAGGTTGCCCATGACATGGATCAAGCCCATCACGGCACCGATGATCCCGATGGTCGGCGCGTAGCCGCCCATGCTCTCGAACACCTTGGCGGCCTCGATATCCCGGCTTTCCTGGGTATAGAAGTCCACTTCGAGGATGCTGCGGATGGCTTCCGGCTCGGCGCCATCGACCAGCAACTGCAGGCCCTTGCGCGAATAGGTATCGGGCTCGGCATCCGCCACGCCTTCCAGGCCCAGCAAGCCCTCCTTGCGCGCGGTCAGGCTCCAGTTGACCACCCGATCGATGCCCGCCGGCAGGTCGACCCGCGGCGGGAACAGGATCCAGGCGAGGATCTGCATGGCGCGCTTGAAGGCGCTCAACGGCGACTGCAGCAAGGCCGCGCCGATGGTGCCGCCGAGCACGATCAGCGCAGCCGGGCCGTTGGCCAGGGCCGAAAGATGGCCACCTTCAAGGTAGTTGCCGCCGATGATGGCGACGAACGCCATGATGATCCCGATAAGGCTCAGTACATCCATTACAGGCAAGCCTCGACCAGGTGCCGGCCGATATCGTCCAGGCTATACACCGCGTCCGCCAGGTTGGCCTTGACGATAGCCATGGGCATGCCATAGATCACGCAACTGGCTTCATCCTGGGCCCAGACCGCGCTGCCGCCCTGCTTGAGCAGGCGCGCCCCCTCACGACCGTCGGCGCCCATGCCGGTGAGCACCACCGCCAGGACTTTGTCGTTGTAGGACTTGGCTGCGGAACCGAAAGTGATGTCCACGCACGGCTTGTAGTTCAGGCGCTCGTCGCCAGGCAGGATCTTCACCGCGCCACGACCGTCGACCATCATCTGCTTGCCACCGGGGGCCAGCAGCGCCAGGCCGGGACGCAGGATATCGCCGTCCTCGGCTTCCTTGACGCTGATCTTGCAGAGCTTGTCCAGGCGCTCGGCGAAAGCCTTGGTGAAGGCCGCCGGCATGTGCTGGATCAGCACGATCGGCGCCGGGAAGTTGGCCGGCAGTTGGGTCAGCACCCGCTGCAGCGCCACCGGGCCGCCGGTGGAAGTACCGATGGCCACCAGCTTGTAGGCCTTGCGCTTGGGCGCAGGCGCAGCCGGGCTCGCGGCGGGCGCCGGGGCACGGCTCGGAACCGGGGCCGGTGCGGCCGGACGGCTGCTGGCGAAGCTCGAGGTGGCCGGAGCTGGCGCACTGCTCTGCGGTGCCGGGGCACTGTAGCTGCTGAAGCGCCGGTTGCTGCGCGAGATGCTATGGACCTTCTCGCACAACAGTTGCTTGACCTTCTCGGGGTTGCGCGAGATGTCCTCGAAATTCTTCGGCAGGAAATCCACCGCCCCGGCGTCCAGCGCATCGAGGGTCACCCGCGCGCCTTCATGGGTCAGGGAAGAGAACATCAGGACCGGGGTCGGGCAGCGCTGCATGATGTGCCGCACTGCGGTGATGCCATCCATCATCGGCATCTCGTAGTCCATGGTGATCACGTCCGGCTTGAGGGCCAGGGCCTGATCGATCGCCTCTTTACCATTGGTCGCGGTACCGACCACCTGGATGCTCGAATCCGCTGAAAGAATTTCCGAGACGCGGCGGCGGAAAAAACCCGAATCGTCCACCACCAGGACTTTGACTGCCATAAACACTCCGTTAGGTGGGGCGAGGCCAAGCGCCCCTCCCCGCCGAATCAAATACGCCGTGCGGCGTAACGCTTGAGCATGCTCGGGACATCGAGGATCAGCGCGATGCGACCGTCACCGGTAATGGTGGCGCCGGACATGCCCGGGGTCCCCTGGAGCATTTTGCCCAAGGGCTTGATGACCACTTCTTCCTGGCCCACCAGCTGGTCGACGACGAAGCCGATCCGCTGGGTGCCCACCGAAAGGATCACTACGTGGCCCTCGCGCTGCTCTTCATGAGCGGCGGAACTGACCAGCCAGCGCTTGAGGTAGAACAAGGGCAAGGCCTTGTCCCGCACGATCACTACTTCCTGGCCGTCCACCACGTTGGTGCGCGACAGGTCGAGGTGGAAGATTTCGTTGACGTTGACCAACGGGAAGGCGAACGCCTGGTTGCCGAGCATCACCATCAGCGTCGGCATGATCGCCAGGGTCAGCGGCACCTTGATCACGATCTTCGAACCCTGGCCCTTGGTCGAATAGATGTTGATCGAACCGTTGAGCTGGGAAATCTTGGTCTTGACCACGTCCATGCCCACGCCGCGGCCGGAGACATCGGAGATCTCGGTCTTGGTCGAGAAGCCGGGAGCGAAGATCAGGTTGTAGCACTCGGTATCGCTCAGGCGATCGGCGGCGTCCTTGTCCATCACGCCGCGCTTGACCGCGATGGCGCGCAGGACATTGGGGTCCATGCCCTTGCCGTCGTCGGAAATCGACAACAGGATGTGGTCGCCTTCCTGCTCGGCGGCCAGTACCACCTTGCCCTGGCGGGACTTGCCCGATTCCTCGCGCTCTTCTGGCGACTCGATACCGTGGTCCACCGCGTTGCGCACCAAGTGCACCAACGGGTCGGCCAGGGCCTCCACCAGGTTCTTGTCGAGGTCGGTTTCTTCCCCCACCAGTTCCAGGTTGATCTCTTTCTTGAGCTGCCGGGCCAGGTCGCGAACCAGGCGCGGGAAGCGCCCGAAGACCTTCTTGATCGGCTGCATGCGGGTCTTCATCACCGCGGTCTGCAAGTCGGCGGTGACCACGTCGAGGTTCGACACCGCCTTGGACATGGCTTCGTCGCCGCTGTTGAGACCCAGGCGCACCAGGCGGTTACGCACCAGCACCAGTTCGCCCACCATGTTCATGATTTCGTCCAGCCGCGCAGTGTCCACGCGCACCGTGGTTTCCGCTTCGCTGGCCGGTTTCTCGGCGGCCGGGGCAGCTGGAGCACGGGCCGGAGCAGGAGCAGGAGCCGCGGCGGGTTTTGGCGCCTCGGCCTTGGCCTCAGGCTTGGCGGCAGCGGCGGCGGCCGGCTTGGCCACGGCAGCACTGGCCGGTGCCGCTGCTGCAGGAGCCGCAGCGACCGCAGCCGCTGGCTTGGCAGTGCCCGGGGTGTCGGAGAACTTGCCCTTGCCGTGCAGCTCATCGAGCAGGGACTCGAATTCGTGATCGGTGATCAGGTCGCTGCCGGCCGCGGCTGCATCTGGCGCAGCGGCGGCAGGTGCGGCGGCCACTGCCGACTCCAGTGCGTCGACGGCGAAATTGCCCTTGCCATGCAACTGGTCCAGCAGGGCTTCGAATTCGTCATCGGTGATTTCATCGCTGCCGGCAGCGGCGCCACCCTCGGCATCGGCCGCGGCGGGAGCGAGCGCATCGGGAGCGAACTGGCCCTTGCCGTGCAGTTGGTCCAGCAGGGACTCGAACTCGGCGTCGGTAATCTCGTCGCCATCCGGCTCACCCTCGGTGGCCGCCACGGCGGCGGGCGCGGCATCGGCGTCGGCCTTGGCAGCGCTCAGCGAGTCGAGCAACAGTTCGAATTCGTTGTCGGTGATATCGCCCGCCGGGGCTTGCGGCTCGGGCTCGGGTTCCGCCACGGCCTCGACGACCTCCTCCACAGGGGCAGGAGCGGGCTGCGCACCGGCCGGTTCGGCCAAGCGCGCCAGGGCGGATAGCAATTGAGGTGTCGCAGGAGTGATCTCGGTACGCTCGCGGACCTGGCCGAACATGCTGTTCACCGTATCCAGAGCCTCGAGCACCACGTCCATCAGTTCCGAGTCGACTCGTCTCTCACCTTTGCGCAGGATGTCGAAAACGTTCTCGGCGATGTGGCAGCACTCCACCAGCTCATTGAGCTGGAGGAAGCCGGCGCCCCCTTTAACAGTGTGAAAACCGCGAAAAATTGCATTGAGCAGATCCGCATCATCTGGCCGGCTTTCCAGCTCGACCAATTGTTCGGACAGTTGCTCTAGAATCTCGCCGGCCTCAACCAGGAAATCCTGAAGGATCTCTTCATCGGCGCCGAAGCTCATTAATGGGTGCTCCTAGAATCCAAGGCTGGAAAGCAAATCGTCAACATCGTCCTGACCGGACATAACGTCTTCCCGTTTATCGGCATGAATCTGCGGACCTTCACCCTTGGCGAGATGTTTTTGCGGATCTTTTTCCGCCAGGATCGACGCGCGGTCATGTTCGATACCAGCGAAACGATCGACCTGACTGGCCATCAAGACGAGTTTGAGCAAATTGCTTTCGACTTCGGTGACCAACTGGGTCACACGCTTGATCACCTGGCCGGTGAGGTCCTGGTAATCCTGCGCCAGCAGAATGTCGTTGAGGTGGCCGGAAATGGTACGGGTCTCCTGCTCGCTACGAGTCAGAAAACCGTCGACCCGACGCGCCAGTTCGCGAAACTCCTCGGCACCGACCTCGCGCCGCATGAAACGGCCCCAGTCCACGCTCAAGGCCTGGGCTTCAGCGCTCAGGCCATTGACCAGCGGGGTGCTGCTCTCCACCAAGTCCATGGTGCGGTTGGCCGCGGCTTCCGTCAGCCGGACCACATAGGACAGGCGCTCAGTGGCATCCGTGATCTGTGAAACTTCCTCGGCTTGCGGCATGTGCGGGTCAATCTGGAAATTGACGATCGCGCTATGCAGCTCGCGGGTGAGCTTGCCCACTTCCTGGTACAGGCCGCGGTCACGGGTCTGATTGAGCTCATGGATCAGTTGCACGGCTTCGCCGAACCTGCCCTTCTCCAGACTCTCGACCAGTTCCAGCGCATGTTTTTTCAGGGTCGACTCAAAGTCGCCCAGTGAAGATTCGTTATGCTCCATAGCTCCCCCGTGGCGCAATGGCTACGCATCTCAACCGATGCGTTCGAAGATCTTCTCGATCTTCTCTTTCAGCGCCTGGGCCGTGAATGGTTTGACGACATAGCCGTTAACACCGGCCTGGGCGGCTTCGATGATCTGCTCGCGCTTGGCTTCGGCAGTCACCATCAGTACCGGCAGGTGCTTGAGCTTTTCATCGGCGCGCACGTGGCGCAGCAGATCGATACCGGTCATGCCCGGCATGTTCCAGTCCGTTACCAGAAAGTCGATGCTCCCGCTGTTGAGTACCGGAATGGCGGTAGTGCCATCGTCGGCCTCGACCGTGTTGGTGAAACCCAGATCACGCAACAGGTTTTTTATGATCCGCCGCATCGTTGAGAAATCATCAACGATGAGGATTTTCATGTTCTTGTCCAATTCGACCTCCAAGCAGTCTTAAACACATCCAGTTCCTGGACGCGCCATTCAATCAATCCGGCATAACACGCAACGACTGCATGGAGCACATACTGCAAGACCGGCAAGGCACAAGGCCTGACCGGTCTTGGGCGCAGTGTCCCCACACTGCCTGTCAGCGCGCTCGCCACTCCCCCAAACGCCCCCGCAAGCGGGCCGCGCACTGGCTGTGTAACTGGCTGACCCGCGACTCGCTGACTCCCAGGACCTCACCGATTTCCTTGAGGTTCAGCTCTTCGTCGTAGTACAGCGCCAACACCAGTCGCTCGCGCTCCGGCAAATTGGCAATCGCATCCGCCAACGCGGCCTGGAAGCGTTCGTCCTCCAGGTCCCGTGACGGCTCGAGATGAGCACTGGCGCCATCCTCGTGCAGCCCTTCATGTTCGCCGTCCTGCAACAGGTCGTCGAAACTGAACAGCCGGCTGCCCAGGGTGTCGTTCAAAATCCCGTAATAATCGTCGAGACTCAATTGAAGTTCGGCCGCAACCTCGTGATCTTTAGCGTCACGACCGGTTTTCGCTTCAATTGCGCGAATGGCATCACTGACCATGCGTGTATTACGGTGCACCGACCGCGGCGCCCAGTCGCCTTTACGAACCTCGTCGAGCATCGCCCCACGGATACGGATACCCGCGTAGGTCTCGAAACTCGCGCCCTTGCTCGCGTCGTACTTGGTCGACACCTCGAGCAAACCGATCATCCCGGCCTGGATCAGGTCCTCCACCTGGACACTGGCCGGCAACCGCGCCAGCAGGTGATAGGCGATACGCTTGACCAGGGGCGCATAGCGCTCGATCAGTTCGTATTGGCTGTCACGCGCCGACTTCTTGTAGAGGTTGTAGCCACTGGCAGTCATAGCACCGGTCCCGCTGTTTGATGCACTAGCCGCTCGACAAAGAATTCCAGGTGCCCGCGTGGGTTCGCCGGCAACGGCCAGGTATCGACTTTCTGTGCGATGGCCTTGAACGCCAATGCACACTTCGAACGAGGAAAGGCTTCATAGACCGCACGCTGCTTTTGCACGGCCTTGCGCACGCTTTCGTCGTAGGGAACTGCGCCGACATATTGTAAGGCCACGTCCAGGAAGCGATCCGTGACCTTGGTCAACTTTGCAAACAGGTTGCGCCCTTCCTGGGGGCTCTGGGCCATGTTGGCCAGGACCCGGAAGCGGTTCATGCCGTAGTCGCGGTTGAGCAGCTTGATCAGGGCGTAGGCGTCGGTGATCGAAGTGGGTTCGTCGCAGACCACCAGCAGCACTTCCTGGGCCGCGCGAACGAAACTGACGACCGAGTCACCAATACCCGCGGCAGTGTCGATCACCAGGACATCGAGGTTGTCGCCGATGTCGCTGAAGGCCTGGATCAGGCCGGCATGCTGGGCGGGGCTCAGGTGCACCATGCTCTGGGTGCCCGAGGCGGCCGGAACGATGCGGATGCCGCCAGGCCCCTGGAGCAGCACATCGCGCAGTTCGCAACGCCCCTCGATGACATCGGCCAGGGTGCGCTTGGGAGTCAGGCCCAACAAGACATCGACGTTGGCCAATCCCAAGTCGGCATCCAGCAGCAAGACCCGTCGACCGAGCTCAGCCAGAGCCAGGGACAAGTTCACTGACACATTAGTCTTGCCGACGCCACCTTTGCCGCCGGTCACCGCAATCACCTGTACGGGATGCATGCTGCCCATGTTCTTTCTTTACCTTGTCTTACTTAGACGGGGCCACATAACTGGCTGCGTGTTCACCGTGAGAACAATGCCTGGCAGACCATCGATGTAGATACACTGCAATCTATTCATGAGTACCTCAGCCGACCCGCTTGGCCGGGTTGTGGTACAGGTCAGCGAACATATCGGCCATGGCTTCTTCGCTGGGTTCTTCCTGCATCTGCACGCTCACGGCGCGACTCACCAGTTGATGCCGGCGAGGCAGGTGCAGGTCATCAGGAATCCGCGGGCCATCGGTCAGATAGGCAACCGGCAATTCGTGACTGATGGCCAGGCTCAACACCTCGCCAAGACTGGCCGTTTCATCCAGTTTAGTCAGGATGCACCCAGCCAGGCCACAGCGCTTGTAGCTGTGGTAGGCAGCGGTCAGCACCTGTTTCTGGCTGGTGGTGGCCAGCACCAGGTAATTCTTCGCCCGGATCCCGCGACCGGCCAGGCTTTCCAGTTGCATGCGCAGCGCCGGGTCGCTGGCCTGCAGGCCGGCGGTATCGATCAACACCACGCGCTTGCGCAACAGTGGGTCCAGGGCCTGCGCCAGGGACTGGCCAGGATCGACATGGGTCACCGAGACATTGAGGATGCGCCCCAAGGTCTTGAGCTGCTCCTGGGCACCGATACGGTAGCTGTCCATGCTCACCAGCGCGATGTTCTGCGCGCCGTACTTGAGCACGTAGCGGGCCGCCAGCTTGGCCAGGGTGGTGGTCTTGCCCATGCCGGCAGGACCGACCATGGCAATCACCCCGCCCTCTTCCAGGGGCTCGATTTCAGGCGTCAGGATCATTCGTGCCAGGTGCGCCAGGAGCATGCGCCAGGCCTGGCGCGGCTCGTCGATATCGGTGATCAGCGCGAGCAGGTCGCGAGCCAGCGGACCGGACAGGCCGATGCGCTGCAGGCGGCGCCAGAGGTTGGCTTGTTCGGGACGACTGCCCTGCAACTGGCTCCAAGCCAGGGAGCCGAGCTGCACTTCCAGCAACTCGCGCAAGCCGTTGAGCTCGGAGCGCATGGAGTCCAGGGCCCGGTTGTCCACCGCCGGCGCGACCGGGGCCGGAGCCGGGCGCGGGCGCTCGGCCAGGGTAGGCTCGATCAAGGGCTCGGCCGCCGTGAGCGGCAGGCCGGCGAACAACTGGCGATTGCTGATCGAGGCCGTGTCGCCTTCGCCTCGCAGACTCAGCTCGGCCTGGGCGGTGACGATCCGCGACTGGGTCTTGCGTAGCTCGTCTTCGAGCTCCATGTTCGGAATCCGTGGCGACAAGGCCGACAACTTGTAATCCAGGGCCGCCGTCAGCTCGACGCCACCGGCGATCCGGCGGTTACCGATGATGGCAGCCTCGGCCCCCAACTCATCACGAACCAGTTTCATGGCCTGGCGCATATCGGCGGCGAAAAAACGCTTAACTTGCATAACCCACTACCTCAGCCGTTGGGCCCTACTGTCGCGACGATGGTCACTTGCTTGTTGTCGGGAATTTCCTGGTACGCCAGCACATGCAAACCCGGGACGGCCAGGCGACCGAACCGCGAGAGCATGGCGCGGACCGGACCCGCAACCAACAGAATCACCGGTTGACCTTGCATCTCTTGACGCTGCGCCGCTTCGATCAGCGAACGCTGCAGCTTCTCTGCCATGCTTGGCTCGAGCAGAACGCCTTCTTCCTGGCCTTGTCCTGCCTTCTGCAGACTGCTGAGCAAAATCTGTTCCAACCTTGGCTCCAGAGTGATCACAGGCAGCTCGGACTCAGTACCTACAATGCTTTGGACGATAGCGCGAGACAATCCGACGCGCACCGCGGCCACCAAAGCGGCAGTATCTTGACTCTTAGCGGCATTGTTGGCGATAGCTTCGGCAATGCTGCGGATATCACGCACCGGCACCTGTTCGGCCAACAAGGCTTGCAGCACCTTGAGCAGTTGCGAGAGCGAAAGCACGCCCGGCACCAACTCTTCAGCCAGCTTCGGCGAACTCTTGGCCAGCACCTGCATCAGTTGCTGGACCTCCTCGTGGCCGATCAGCTCGCTGGAGTGCTTGTACAGAATCTGGTTCAGGTGCGTGGCGACCACGGTACTGGCGTCCACCACGGTATAGCCCAGGGACTGGGCCTGGGGTCGCTGGCTGATCTCGATCCACACCGCTTCCAGGCCGAAGGCCGGATCCCGGGCGGCGATACCGTTGAGCGTGCCGTAGACCTGTCCCGGGTTGATCGCCAATTCGCGATCCGGATAGATCTCGGCCTCGGCCAGGATCACCCCCATCAGCGTCAGTCGGTAAGCGCTGGGGGCCAGGTCGAGGTTGTCACGGATATGCACGGTGGGCATGAGGAAACCCAGGTCCTGGGATAGCTTCTTGCGCACGCCCTTGATCCGCGCGAGCAACTGCCCGCCCTGGTTGCGATCCACCAGGGGAATCAAGCGATAACCCACTTCCAGGCCGATCATGTCGATCGGAGTCACGTCGTCCCAGCCCAGCTCCTTGGTTTCCATGGCCCGTGCCGGCGAAGGCAGCAGGTCTTGCTGGCGCTGGAGCTCTTCCTGGGCGCGGACCTTGGCCTGGTTCTGCTGGCGCCAGAGCAGGTACGCCGCACCGCCGGCCACCAGGGCCAGGCTGAGGAAGGACACATGGGGCATGCCCGGCACCACGCCCATGACCGCCATCAGCCCGGCGGCCACGGCCAGGGCCTTGGGCGAGGCGAACATCTGCCGGTTGATCTGCTTGCCCATGTCCTCGGAACCCGAGGCACGGGTGACCATGATCGCCGCCGCGGTGGACAGCAACAGCGAAGGCAGCTGCGCCACCAAACCGTCACCGATGGTCAACAAGGCATAGACCCGGCCAGCGTCGGCAAAGGTCATGTCGTGCTGGAAGATACCGACCGCCATACCGCCGATCAGGTTGATGAACAGGATCAGCAAGCCGGCGATGGCATCACCGCGGACGAACTTGCTGGCACCGTCCATTGAACCGTAGAACTCGGCCTCCTGGGCCACCTCGGCCCGGCGCGCCTTGGCCTGGTTCTGGTCGATCAGGCCGGCGTTGAGGTCGGCGTCGATGGCCATCTGCTTGCCGGGCATGGCATCCAGGGTGAAGCGTGCGCTCACCTCGGAGATCCGCCCGGCCCCCTTGGTCACTACCACGAAGTTGATGATCATGAGGATCGCGAAGACCACGATACCCACGACGTAGTTGCCGCCGATCACCACCTCGCCGAAGGCCTGGATCACCTTGCCCGCGGCGGCATGCCCTTCCTGGCCATGGAGCATCACCACCCGCGTCGAGGCCACGTTGAGCGCCAGGCGCAGCAAGGTGGCCACCAGCAGGATGGTGGGGAATACCGCGAAATCCAGCGGTCGCAGGGCGTAGACGCAGACCAGCAGGACCACGATCGACAAGGCGATGTTGAACGTGAAGAACACATCCAGCAGGAACGCCGGTACCGGCAGCATCATCATGGCCAGCATGACCAACAACAGCACCGGCACACCCAGGTTGCCCCGACCAAGGTCGGCCAGGTTACTGCGAGCCGTGTTGATTAACTGAGTGCGATCCACCGATTTACCCCGTTCCGTAAAGCAAACTTTTGACGCCTGAAGCGATACAGGACGGCTACTGCAAGAAGCCTTCCAACTTTCACCCGGGCAGCTCAATCAAGCATTTACGCGCATTTCATCACGGAGGGAGAAGCGCCCCACAGGCCACGGAGAGGGATTGTGACAATAGCCATTTTTCCGGCGAGCCCGTCCGATTTGGACAAGCCCTGCATTAGGCAGGGCTGGCCGGACCCGAGGCCGGTCGATTGCCGGCGCTATCACGCTGCAAGTCGCCGGGAATCTGCGGCTCCTTGAGCGGCTCCGGACGCTTGCCCTTGCCCGCGCGGTATTGGCGGATCTGGTAGACGTAGGCCAGCACCTGGGCTACCGCCAGGTACAAGCCGGCCGGAATCTCCTCCTCAAGCTCGGTGGAGTAGTAGATCGAACGCGCCAGGGCCGGCGACTGCAGCAGCATGATCTCGTGGGCAGTGGCGATCTCGCGGATCTGCTGCGCCAGGAAGTCCGTACCCTTGGCCAGCAGCACCGGCGCCCCACCCTTGTCGGCGTCGTACTTGAGCGCCACGGCGTAGTGGGTCGGGTTGGTGATGACCACGTCGGCCTCCGGGATCGCCGCCATCATCCGCCGCTGGGACATCTCGCGCTGCACTTGGCGAATCCGTTGCTTGACCTCCGGGCGCCCTTCCTGGTCCTTGTGCTCGTCGCGCACTTCCTGCTTGGTCATCAGCAGCTTCTTGTGGGCCTGGTACAGCTGCACCGGCACGTCCACCGCGGCGATCAGGATCAGCCCGCAAGCCATCCACAAGGTGCTCCAGCCCACCACCTGGACGCTGTGGATGATCGCCAGCTCCATGGGCTCATGGGCGATGCGCAGCAGATCGTCGATATCCGCCGAGAGCACCGACAGCGCCACGAACAGCACCAGGCTGAACTTGGCCAGGGCCTTGAGCAATTCGATCACGGCCGTCGAGGAAAACATCCGCTTCAGGCCATTGGCCGGGTTCATGCGACTGAACTTCGGCGCCAGGCTCTTGCCGGCGAACAGCCAGCCCCCAAGGGAGATCGGCCCGACGATGGCCGCCAGCAACAGGGTCAGCAGCACCGGCTGCACCGCCAGAATGGCGATCTTGCCCGAATGCAACAGATACAGGCCCATGGCTCCCGGGCTGAGCAGTACTTCGCGCGGCAGGGAGAAGTTCAGGCGCATGATTTCCAGGAGGGTCTGCGCCAGGCTCGCGCCGAACACCAGCAGCCCGCCGGCCCCGGCCAGCATGATGGCCAGGGTGTTGAGCTCCTTGGAGCGAGCGATCTCGCCCTTTTCCCGGGAGTCCTTCTTGCGTTTCTCCGTGGGGTCTTCCGTCTTGTCCTGACCGCTCTCGCTCTCAGCCATGGCTCAACGGGCCCTCGCCAATTCGCGCAAGAACTGCAGGGCCTCGGAGGCCAGCGGTTGATACTGGTTGAGGATGTCGGCCAGGCTGATCCAGACGATGCCCATGCCCAGCACCAGGGTCAGCGGGAAGCCGATGGAGAAGATGTTCAGTTGCGGCGCCGCCCGGGTCATGACGCCGAAGGCGATGTTGACCACCAGCAGCGCGGTGATCGCCGGCAGCACCAGCAAGAGCGCCGCCCCCAGGACCCAGCCCAGCTTGCCCGCCAGGTCCCAGTAGTGATTGACCATCAGGCCGCCACCGACCGGCAAGGTGGTGAAGCTCTCGGTCAGCACCTCGAACACCACCAGGTGGCCGTTCATGGCCAGGAACAACAGGGTGACCAGCAGGGTGAAGAACTGCCCGATCACCGCCACCGAGACCCCGTTGGTGGGGTCGACCATGGAAGCGAAGCCCATGCCCATCTGGATCGCCACGATCTGCCCGGCGACCACGAAGGCCTGGAAAAACAACTGCAAAGAGAACCCCAGCACCGCGCCGACCAGGATCTGTTCGGCCACCAGCAGCAAGGCGCTGAGGTCCAGGGCGTGCACTTCGGGCATGGGTGGCAGTGCCGGGGCGATCACCACGGTGATCGCCAGGGCGAAATACAGGCGCACCCGCCGCGGCACCAGGGTGGTACCGAAGATCGGCATCACCATCAGCAGCGAGGTGACGCGAAACAACGGCAGCATGAAACTCGCCACCCAACTGCCGATCTGGGTATCGGTCAGCGCCAGCAATGACACGGGGTCAGCCAATCAACTGCGGAATACTGCCGTACAACTGACGGATGTATTCCATGAAGGTTTGCACCAGCCAGGGGCCAGCGACGATCAGCGTCACCAGCATCACCAGCAAGCGCGGCAGGAAGCTCAGGGTCTGCTCGTTGATCTGCGTGGCCGCCTGGAACATGGCCACGATCAAGCCCACCAGCAGGCTGGGCACCACCAGTACGGCAACCATCATGGTGGTCAACCACAGGGCTTCGCGAAACAGGTCTACCGCGACTTCAGGAGTCATGATCGATCACCCGCAAACAAGGTTCTAGACACCGCCGAAACTGCCGGCCAGGGTACCGATGATCAAGGCCCAGCCATCCACCAGGACAAACAGCATGATCTTGAACGGCAGGGAAATGATCAGCGGCGACAGCATCATCATGCCCATGGCCATCAGCACGCTGGCCACTACCAGGTCGATGATCAGGAACGGGATGAAGATCATGAAGCCGATCTGGAACGCCGTCTTGAGCTCCGAGGTGACGAAGGCCGGGACCAGGATAGTCAGCGGCGCCTGGTCGGGACTGGCGATGTCGGTCCGCTTGGACAGGCGCACAAACAACTCCAGGTCGCTGCTGCGCGTCTGCGCCAGCATGAAGTCCTTGATCGGCACCTCGGCCTTGGCCACCGCATCCTGGGCGGTGATCTTCTCCGCGAGGTAAGGCTGCAGTGCGTCCTGGTTCACCCGGTCGAACACCGGGGCCATGATGAACAGGGTGAGGAACAGCGCCATGCCGGTGAGGATCTGGTTCGACGGCGTCTGCTGCAGGCCCAGGGCCTGGCGCAGGATCGAGAAGACGATGATGATCCGGGTGAAGCTGGTCATCAGCATGACGAACGCCGGGATGAAGCTCAGCGCGGTCATGATCAGCAGGATCTGCAGGCTGACCGAGTATTCCTGCTGGCCATCGGCATTGGTGCCGAGGGTGATCGCCGGGATAGACAACGGATCGGCCGCCAGCGCCAGCGGCGCAGCCAGCATCAGGGCCAACATCAAGATGATGCGCAACGGCATTACTTCCTATCCTTCTGGTCCTTGCCCAACAGCTCCATCAGGCGCTGGGCGAACTCGGGCGTCGCCTGCTCGGCAGCGGGCACCTGCACCGGCTCCTTGAGCACATGCAACGGGGTGATGGTGCCCGGGGTCAGGCCCAGGAGGATCTGCTCCTTGCCCACCTGCACCAGCACCAGGCGATCGCGCGGCCCGAGGACCCGGGAACCGATCAGCTCGATCACCTGGCCCTTGCCGGCAGGACCGGCCTGCTGCACACGGCGCAACAACCAGGCGAGGAAAAAGATCAGCCCGATCACCAGCAGCAGGCCCAGCAACAGCTGGACCAACTGCCCGCCAAGGCTACCCACCGCCGGGGCCGTGGCCGTCGCGGCGGCCCCGGCGCTGGCCAGCGGCTCCGCGGCCAGGGCGCTCAGCGGCAAGCCAAGCAGTACGCCAAGCAGCTTGTTCACTTAGCGCAGCTTCTTGATGCGTTCGCTGGGGCTGATCACGTCAGTCAGGCGAATGCCGAACTTCTCGTTGACCACCACCACCTCGCCGTGGGCGATCAGGGTGCCGTTGACCAGCACGTCCAGCGGCTCGCCGGCCAGGCGATCAAGCTCGATCACCGAACCCTGGTTGAGCTGCAGCAGGTTGCGGATGTTGATATCAGTACTGCCCACTTCCATGGAGATCGACACCGGGATGTCGAGGATCACGTCCAGGTTCGGCCCATCGAGGCTCACCGGCTCATGACTCTTGGGCATGCTGCCGAACTCTTCCATCGGCAAGCGGCCATGGGTGGGCGCGGTAGCGGCATCGGCAGCCAGCAAGGCGTCGATATCGGCCTGGCCGGCATCACCGGTTTCTTCCAGGGCAGCAGCCCATTCGTCGGCCAGCGCCTGGTCGTCCTGTGGGTTAATTTCGTCAGCCATCTTGGGTCCTCGACGGGCAAAAATTCATTGAACAGCAAACAGGTTGGAGCGCCCTCAGCGGCGCTCGATCGCTTCGATCACTTGCAGCGCCAGGTTGCCCTTGTGGGAGCCCAGCTTGACCTTGAACGAGGGTACGCCGTTGGCACGCATGATCATGTCTTCCGGCAGTTCCACGGGAATCACATCGCCGGGCTGCATGTGCAGGATGTCCCGCAGGCGC